>NZ_JAVSCF010000044.1:0-31594 GCF_031932565.1 Streptomyces sp. B1866 | reverse complement strand
CGGGAGTCCGCGCCCGCGCTCAGCCCGCCGCGCCGCGGCGCTCCGGCTCCGCGCCCCCGCGCCCGTGTCCGCCGCGCCCGTGTCCGCCGTGCCCGCGCCGGTCAGCAGCCGCAGCGTCGGCGCGCCGAGCGCCCCTTCGAGGTGTTCGCGGTCGGGCATGACCGCGCCGCGCCGAGCGGTGCGAGGCCATGAGGGACAGCAGCCAGCCACCAGGCGGCGGCGTCCGGGGCGACGTCGGCGCGCACCTCGCCCGTGCGCTGTCCCCGGGTGGGGAGTTCGGTCAGAGTGCCGGCGACCTCCCGCATGCCGCGCCGTACGGCCTGCTCCACGGCGGGTTCGGCGGCGAGCGTCATCGCGTCGGCGAAGATCACACCGAGGGAGCCGCGGGCGTGCAGGTCGTCCAGGTGGCCGGGCGCGAGCATCCGCGCAAACAGCCCGCCGACGGACCCGCCGCCCTCGGCCTCGGCCTGCACGGCGCGGCCGTCGTCCTGGGCCGCCACTGGCTCGCCGGGCGCGACGGACGGCGCGCGCGGGCCGGGCGCGCGGAGCGGACGGAGCCGACAGGCCGGTGACGGCCGGCGCCCGGGGCGGGGCGGCGTCCCCGCCTCAGGCCGCCGGGCCCCCGCCCGGCGGCCGGGCGCCGCTCCCGGCCCGTGCGGTCGTCCGCGTCCTCACAGCGTCACGACCGACCGCAGCACGTCGCCGTGCTCCATCCGGGCGAACGCCGCCTCCGTCTCCTCCAGCGCGATCGTCTCCGTGACGAACGCCGCCAGGTCGAGCCGGCCCTGGAGGTACAGGTCGATCAGCGCGGGGAAGTCCCGCGAGGGCAGGCAGTCGCCATACCAGGACGACATGAGCGCGCCGCCGCGCGAGAAGACGTCCAGCAGCGGCAGGTCGAGCGTCGCCCCCGGGTCGGGGACGCCGACCAGGACCACCACGCCGGCCAGGTCGCGGGCGTAGAAGGCCTGCCGGTACGTCTCCGGGCGGCCCACCGCGTCGATGACGACATCGGCGCCGAACCCGCCGGTCAGCTCCCGGACCGCCGTGACCGGGTCGGCGGCGCGGGAGTTGACGGTGTGGGTGGCGCCCAGCCGCCGGGCGCCGGCGAGCTTGCGCTCGTCCACGTCGACGGCGATGATCCGCGTCGCACCGGCCAGCCGGGCCCCGGCGACGGCCGCGCCGCCCACCCCGCCGCAGCCGATGACGGCCACCGTGTCGCCTCTGCCCACCGCGCCGGTGTTGAGGGCCGCGCCGAGCCCGGCCATCACGCCGCAGCCGAGCAGCCCGGCCACCGCCGGAGCCGCCGCCGGGTCGACCCTGGTGCACTGCCCGGCCGCCACCAGCGTCTTCTCGGCGAAGGCCCCGATGCCGAGGGCCGGGGACAGCTCGGTGCCGTCGGTCAGCGTCATCCGCTGGGCGGCGTTGCGGGTGTCGAAGCAGTACCAGGGACGCCCGCGCAGGCAGGCCCGGCAGCGGCCGCAGACCGCGCGCCAGTTGAGGATGACGAAGTCGCCGGGCGCCACGTCGCGCACACCGTCGCCGACCGACTCCACGGTCCCGGCGGCCTCGTGGCCGAGCAGGAAGGGGAAGTCGTCGCCGACGTCGCCCTGCCGGTAGTGCAGGTCGGTACGGCACACCCCGCACGCCTGGACCCGCACCACGGCCTCGCCCGGCCCGGGCTCCGGCACCAGGACCGTGCGGACCTCCACCGGTCGGCCCTTGCCGGGGGCGACGACCCCGCGTACCTCCTGGGCGGCCATGCCGTGCTCCTTATCAGAGAGGATGCGGGCCTCGAACGAAGGTACCATCCGGTGCGTATTCAGGCCATCACTTTACGTGATGCTGTCCTCCTGTCAGGGCGTGGCCGGGACCCAGTTGCCGTGGAAGCCGTGCGGCACGCGGACCGGGAGGTGGACGGCGGCGACGGTCTCCAGGGTCCCGGCGTCGAGCAGCACCAGGTCGCTGCGTCCGGCGCGCTCGTCGTGGACGTACCCCAGCAGCACGCCGTCGTCCTCCGCCGCGTCCGGCGAGTGCGGGTGGAAGACGAACTCCCCGATCGACCTGCCCGCGCCGAAGGACCGGGCGGCGGTGGTCCCGGTGCGGTAGTCCCGCTTGAGCAGGGTGTCCAGGAAGTCCACGCTCATCCCGACCGCCGTGCTGTAGCTGTACCGGTGCCGCCGGCCCGTCAGCCGCTCGTCGACCCGCGGGAACTCCTGCGGCCGGTCGTCCAGCCGGGACTGGGCGGCCTTGCCCGTGGCCAGGTCGAGCACCCACTGTTCGACGGCGGGCGGCGCGTCGAACGGGCCGTGCGGGTCGGCGTCGAAGGTCCGGTCGTGGCGGACGACGTCGAGGACCACCGTCCCGTCCTCGTCGTAGGCGTTGACCGGGTGGTAGACGTAGGCCTGCTCGACGGGGAACCACCGCACGTCCGCCGGGCCGCCCGCGCGGGGCAGCACGCCGACGCGCGCCGGGTAGGACGGGTTCCAGCGGTAGGGCAGGTTTCCGTTCGGGCGGGCGCGGCGGGCCATCCCCGCCGCGACCGGCTCGGGCAGCCGTACGCGGCCGATCAGCGCGGAGAGCGTCAGGCGGGCCGCCGCGCGCAGCGGCGCGGGTACGCGCGCCGGGAGGGCCCGCCGGGTGTCGAAGGTGACGGGCAGGTCGTAGAGGATCACGTGCCGCTCGGTCAGCGAGAAGCTGTGCATCATCGGGCTGCCGGTCACCGGCACGTCCACCTGGCGCCGGAGCCTGCCGTCGGCGCCGATCACGGTGTAGCGCACGCGGTTGCCCCAGCCGAAGAAGTAGGACACGGCGTGCAGGTCGCCGGTGTCCGGGTCGCGCAGCGGGTGGGCGGTGTAGCCGCCGCGCAGGGTGCCGTCGAAGTCGCAGGCGCCGGCGGTGTCCAGCTCCTCCGTCAGCTCGTAGCACGATATGCCGGACTCGACGAGGGCGAGAGTCCGCCCGCGGTGGCCGATGACGTTGGTGTTGGCTCCCACCTTGTCGACGGTGCCCGGCGCGCCGGGCGGGCCGCCCATCGCGGGGGTGCGCACCCAGCGGTTGCGGTACCACTCGGCCCGGCCGTCGCGCAGCCGCACCCCGTGCACCATGCCGTCCCCGGCGAACCAGTGGTAGACGTCCGGGTCGATCTCGCCGGCCGGGTTGGGTCCGATGCGCAGGTAGCGGCCGTCCAGGTGGGGCGGGATGGTCCCGGTGACCTTCAGGTCGGTGAGGGTGTGCTCGTCGTGGACGGGGGCGAAGTTGCCCTCCAGGTACGGATTACCTGCGGTACGGCCCAAGTTACTCACGGTACGACCTCTCATAACGACGTTATGACACTCCTTTCATAACACCGTTATGCCATCATGACAACCATGAGCGAGCCCCCAGTCCGCGAGCGCCTGATCGCCGCCGCCGTCGACCTGCTCGCCGCCGAGGGCCCCGAGGCGGTGCAGGCACGCAAGCTCACCGCCGAGGTCGGCACCTCGACCATGGCGGTGTACACCCACTTCGGCGGCATGCCCGGCCTGGTCGACGCGGTCGCCCGCGAGGGCTTCGTCCGGCTCGGCAGGGCGCTGGCGGCGGTCGAGCGCACCGACAGCCCCCTGGCCGACCTCATGGCCCTCGGGCTGGCCTACCGCGACCAGGCGCGAGCGCACCCGGAGCTGTACCGGGTGATGTTCGGCGTCACCGCGATCAACGGCCACCGGCCCGTCCGGTCCCACGTCACGACGACCGGCGCCGCGGCCACCGACGCCGGCACCGGCGTCCCGACCGCGGACGAGGCGACCGGCGCGGCGACCGGCGAGGACCGGGACGAGGCGCTGGCGACCTTCAACGTCCTGGTCGGGGCCGTCGAGGCGGCCATGGCCGGCGGCGCCCTGCGCCCCGCCGACCCCACCGCGTTCGCCGCCCAGCTCTGGAGCCTGGTCCACGGCTACGTCCTGCTGGAGACCGCGGGCTACTTCGACGACGACGGCCTGGAGCGGGTGCTGCTCCCGCTGATGACCGCAGTGGCCGTCGGGGCGGGGCCCCACGGCCACCAGGAGTCCTGTCCCGCGGCCGGCGGCCGGTGACCGGGTCGGCTGCCTGGCGGTGGGCCCCGGCTCGCCGGTGTCCGCGGCTACGGCGTGACGTCCGTGCGTCCCGGGCGGGATTATCAGTCCGTATGCCCCCGCTCGGGCTACCGGCCCGTTCGACCGATGGGATACCACTCGATCGGGTTGCCGGGAAGCGCCCAGATAGTTCGGCACCGAGCGGCGGCGCGCCGCCGCGTGGGGCCGGGACGCGGCCCGGCGCCCCCAGCGCACTGCCGGGGGCGCCCCGCGTGCCGCGCTCGCGGACGGCCGGTGCCGCCGGCCGGGCGGGCCCGGGCCCTCAGTCCTCGGCCGGCCGGCCGCCGTCGAGCGCGGCGGCCGTGCGCAGCCACGGCTCGGCGTCCTGCGCGCGCCCCTGGCGTTCCAGGGTCCGGCCGAGCATCAGGTGGGCGTACGGCTCGACCGGGTCCCGGGCGATCACCTCCCGCAGCTGCTCCTCGGCCCGCCGCAGCTGCGCCGAGTGGTAGTAGGCGCGGGCCAGCAGCAGCCGGGGAGCGACCTGCTCGGGGAACTCCTCGACGACACCGGCCAGCAGCCGGGCCGCCTCGGCGTACTGCCGCGCCTCGAAGAACAGTCCGGCGCGCTCCCACAGCTCCGCCGCGCTCTCCTCGGGGAACTCGGCGGCGCTCGGGTACTGGGTGCCGGTCATGCGTGCTCCTCTCCGGTGTCGGCTTCTCCGGTGCCGGCCTCTCCCGCGTCGGTCCGGGGAGCGGCCCCCGGGGCGGTGTGGGGCAGGCGGTCGGCGGGCACGGCGCCCAGCCTGCCGCTCTGGAAGTCCTCCACCGCCTGAAGGACCTCGGCCTTGGTGTTCATCACGAACGGTCCGAAGTGCGCGACCGGCTCGCGGATCGGCCGCCCGCCGAGCACCAGGACGTCGAGCTCCGGCGTCCGGCTGTCGGGCCGGTCGGTCGCGGCCACGGTCAGCGCGCCGCCCTGGCCGAGGACGGCGAGCTGGTGCGCGTCGAGCGGACGCGCGTCCGGTCCGACGGTGCCGCGCCCGGACAGCGCGTACACCAGTGCGTTGAAGTCGCGCCGCCACGGCAGGACCAGCCGGGCGCCCGGGCTGAGCGTGGCGTGGATCAGCGTGATCGGCGTGAACGTGCTGCCGGGCCCGTGGTGCCCGGCCACCTCTCCGGCGATGACCCGTACCAGCGCGCCACCGTCCGGCGAGGTCAGCAGCGCCGCCTGCGGGCCCTCGATGCTCTGGTAGCGCGGCGGGTTCCACTTGTTCGCGCGCGGCAGGTTCACCCACAGCTGGACGCCGTGGAACAGCCCGCCGGACCTGACCAGGGCCTCCGGCGGCGTCTCGATGTGCAGGATGCCGCTGCCGGCGGTCATCCACTGGGTGCCTCCATCGGTGATCATCCCTCCGCCGCCGTGCGAGTCCTGGTGCTCGACGCGGCCGTCGATCATGTAGGTGACGGTCTCGAACCCGCGGTGCGGGTGCCAGGCGGTGCCCTTCGGCTCGCCCGGCGCGTACTCGACCTGGCCCATCTGGTCCATGTGGACGAAGGGGTCGAGGTCGCGCAGCGAGACGTCCGCGAACGACCGGTAGACGGGGAATCCCTCTCCCTCGAAGCCCCGCGGCGCGGCGGTCAGCGACCGTACGGGGCGCTGCGGTACGGCCTGCGGGTCGGGCTCCGGGATGCGCGGCAGGCGCAGCGTGTTCTCCACGGTGATGGCGGGCATAGGGTCCTCCTTCGGTGGTCGGGGCGTTCGAGTCGTTCAACTTTAAACGATCCGGGATTGTTCCCACCGGGTTCCCGCCCGGTTCCCGCGCACTCCGGTCGGCCGGGGAAGGGCCGGGGAAGGGCCGGGGACGCGCGTCCGCCCGGCACCCCGGGAGAGTCGAGCGAGTCGGCGAGTTGACGGCCTGTCTCGTTGAACGGGCCGCCTCGCTACGGTTGGCTGGTGTGCCGGGTCGGACATCGGGTCGGAGGGGGAAGAGACGCATGGTGGAACCCGTTTCGCTGGCGGCCGTCTCGGCGATGCTGGGCGCGGTGGGCTCGGGCATGGGCGGTGAGGTGGGCCGGCAGCTCTCCTTGCTGATCGGCGGGCTGTTCGGCCGGCAGGAGCCCGCCGCGCGGCGGCCGGACCGGGAGGACGACCTGGCGGCCCTGCTGTACGAGGCGGCGCGCCGCGACCCGGCCGCGGCCCGGCGCCTGGCCGAGGTGGGGCGGCTGGTCGGAGCGGCCCTGGACGCGGCGCCCGGTGTCCGGCGGGTGCCGCGGCTGCCCGACGGCAACAGGTTCTTCCAGGACCGGAAGGAGCCCCTGGAGCACCTGGCCCGCGAGGCCCGGCGCGCGGCGGACGGGAGTCCGCGCCGCGCCCTGCTGTACGGGCGCGAGGGCGTGGGCACGACCGCGCTGGCGATCCGGTTCGGCTGGCAGGAATCGGAGCGCTTTCCCCACGGGGGGCTGTACGTCGACCTGGGCGGGCCGGACCCGGCGGTCGGCCTCGACCCGTCGCTGGCCCTGCGCCGGGCGCTGCGCGACCTGGGACTGCCGGCCGAGCGGATCCCGCCGGGGCTGGCCGAGCGCGCCCGGCTCCTCCAGGAGGTGCTGGACGACCGCCGCATGCTGGTCGTCCTGGACCACGCCGACTCCGTCGCCCAGGTGCGGCCCCTGCTCACTCCGGCACCCGGGGTGTTCACGATCGTCGTGGCCCGCCGCCGGCTGCGGCTCGACGCGAGACCGGTCGAGGTGGGGCCGCTGCCGGACCGGTACGCGCTGCGGCTGCTGACCGAGCTGGCCGGGGACCGCAGTCTGGTGGACCGGTCCCTGGTCGGCCGCTGCGGCGGGTCCGCCCTGGCCCTGTGGACGGCCGGACTGGCACTGGCGGACGGGCAGCGGGCGGTGCGGGGACCAGGGCGGCAACCGGGGACAGGACCGGGGCCGGGGCCGGGGCAGGGACCGGAAGGGGGCACCACCATGCCGGGGGACGACGCGCTGCACGCCATCCTCGACGAGGCGTACCAGAGCCTGGAGCCGGCCCGCCGCGCGGCTGTACCGCCGCATGGCGCTGTGGCCGTGGCCCGCGATCCGCCCCGGCACCGCGGCCGTCGCCGCCGAGACCGGTCCGGTGGAGGCGGCCGGGCTGCTGGAGCTCCTGGCGGAGCGCAACCTTCTCGAACGCACCCCGGACGGCGCCTACCGGCACCGGCCGGCCGTACGGGCCCACGGCGAGCGGCAGGCGGCGGCCGAGGACCGGGTCGCCGGGTGCGGCCGGGCCATGGAGCGGGTGATCCGCGCGCACCACGACACGGCGGTCGCCGCCGCGCGTACCGCGCACCCGGCCAACTGGCGGATCAGCGAGGCGTTCAGGACCGTGCCCGCCGGGCCCTACACGGACCCCGGCCAGGCGCTGTCCGCGCTCCGCGACGAGCTGCCCAACCTGGTGCAGGCCGTGCTGGCCGCCGAGGAGTTCGGTTTCGGCGACCTGGCCTGCGCGCTGTGCGAGGCGATGTGGGCCGTGCAGCTGAAGGACGGACGGCACGACGAGGTGCTGCCCGCGCTGCGCGCCGGGGCGAGGATCGCCGACGAGCGGTCCCCGGGCACGCGGACGGCCGGCCGCATGCACACGTTCCTCGCGATGGCGCTGCTGGCGGGTGACCGCCTCCCGGAGGCCGAAGCCGAGGCCCGTGCCGCGCTCGCCGCCGAGCGGCAGGCCGGACACCTGCGCGGCCAGGCCACCGCCACGGAGACCCTGGGCCTGGTCCTGCTCACCCGGTTGGACTTCGCGGCGGCCGACCGCATGTTCGCCGAGGCCGACGGCGCCCTGGACGGCATCGGACCCGGTGACGAGGGGGCCGCGGACGTCCCCCGGGCCCGCGCGCTGCTCCAGCGCCACCGGGGCCGGGCCCGGCGCGGCCTGGCCATGCGCGGGCTCGCCCCGTGGGCGGAAGCGGAGGAGTCGCTGACCGCCGCGCTGCGCTTCTTCCGCGGCACGGAACCGTACAACACCGCACGTACCCTGACCGACCTGGCCGAGCTGTACCTCTTCGCCGGGCGCCATGCCGACGCGCTGCCGCTGATCGACGAGGCGACCGCGCTCCTCGACCGCGAGGGCGCGCGCTACCACCTCGCCCACCTGCGGGCGCTGCGGGAGCGGTGCGAGGCAGGCCCCGACCCGGCTCAGGACTGACCCTCAGGGGCTGGCCCGCGGCGCGGCGACCGGCCGTACGGCCACCCGGTGGGAGGCCCGGCCGGTCACCACGGTGAGGTTCCCGTCCAGCTCGGCCAGCGACTTTCCCGCCGCCAGCCAGGCGTGCAGCGCGGACGCGTACGCGGCGGGGTCGGCCGCCGGCGCGTCGGCGGCCAGCGCCAGCGGCTCGCCGCCGCGGGGCAGGACGGTGCACTCGCCGGGCGCGGTGACGTACGCGGCCAGCGCGCAGTACGGATGCCGCGCCAGCACCTCGGCGGCCCACTCGGCGGGCGGGCCCAGCCGCGGGTCGTCAGGCGCCCCGTACCGGACGATCACGTCGGCCAGGGAGAGCCGGCCGGGGTCGAGCGTGTCCTCGTGGACCGCCGTGTGCGCCTCGCCCCGCGCGTCCGGCTCCCGCCCGGCGGCGGCGAACCGGGCGACCGCGACCTCGCCGGGGCCCAGCAGCCGGGTCACCACGCGGAGCGGGGCGGTGCGCACCGGCGGCGTGTACGCGGGCAGCCGCAGCGGGTCCAGCAGGGCCGGCCCGTCGGGTTCGGGAAGGCGTAGGCGGCGGTAGAAGACCCGCCGCAGCAGCTCCGCCGAGCGCCCCGGCGCCGAACTCGTCAGCTCGGACGGCCCGGGCAGCGGCCGGAAGGCGGCCAGGGCCCGCTCCAGCTGGGGCCGCAGCGGGGCGCGGGCGTCCAGCCGCGGCGCCTGGCGGACGAAGTCGGCGACCGGCGAGTCGTGGCCGAGGCCGGGCAGGTGCGCCGCGCCGAGCAGGACCGGCGTGCCGAGGGCGGCGGCGTAGTACGAGACCGAGCCGAAGTCGCCCAGCACGACATCGGCCGCGACGAGCGCCTGCCGCCAGTCGTGAACCGGCTCGACCAGGGTCAGGCCGCCGCGCCGGGCGCGGTCCAGCCACATCCGGATCTGCCCGGTCCCGTGGCAGTGCCAGATGTTCGGGTGCAGCACGGCGGCCAGGCGGTACTCGTCCGCGGGCAGCTCCGTGGTCAGCCGCGGCAGCAGGCCGGCCAGCACGTCCTCGCCCGCGTCGCCGAACAGCGACTCCGGGTTCCAGGTGGAGCTCAGCAGCACCAGCCGCTGGCCGGGCCGCACGTCCAGCGCCCGGCGGAAGCGGTCCCGGTGCACCCGCCCGGCCAGCAGGCGGTCGTAGCAGGGGTCACCGGCCAGCACCGCACGGGCGACGGCCGGCGGACAGGACGCGCGGAGCCGGGCGAGCTGCTCGGGGTGGGACAGCACGAGGGCGTCGGCGATGGGCCGGCCGTCGGGCGACAGCAGCTCCGGCCCGAAACCGAACACCGGTTCGCGGTTCGCGGTTCGCGGTTCGCGGTTCGCGGTTCGCGGTTCGCGGTTCGCGGCTGAGCTTTTTATTATATCCGACTCCATGGGACAACACCGTCAAGTGGTCCGAGAAGTGGTGCAGTTGGCCGCCCAGGCTGGCGGTGATGGCCAGGTCCACGCGCGTGCGCGTCGCCTGGCTCCAGGGCAGCACCGGGACGCCGACCTCGGCGAGGAGTTCCGGCACGCCGGACTGGTACGGCGAAGATCCCGTGCACGTGGCCAGCAGCTGGACTCGCAGGTCGTCCCGGAACAGCGGCAGGACGTCCAGCAGCCGGGTGGCCGACGTCACGTTGTGCACGACGAACAGCACATACCGGTCCGGCCGCCGGGTGCTCCAGCGCTCCGCCTCCTCCCCGACCGGAACGCGCACCCACCCAGCTGGGTTGTCCGTCATCGCCTCCGCCTCCGCCCCCGCCGCGGCCACCCGCGTCCGCTGCCTCGCCCCGCACGATAACGGGACGAGTGCGGGCGGGGCCGCCGCGGCGCGCGCCGGACACCGTCGCCGGGAGGAGTCTCTTCTGCGACAAGAACTGTGGACTCGCCGCCAAGGACGCCCGCCGCGGGTCCTGGCAGGCTGAACGAACTCCCGGACGTCCGTGCCCGGTTGAGTCCACGAAGAGGGGGAAGTCGATGAGGTTCGGTTACGTTCTCATACGCGTCGCGCTGGCCGCGCTCGTCGGGCTGGGCCTGGTGGCGGCGCTCCAGGCACCCGTCCAGGCCGACGGCCCGCACCCGCGCAGCACCGGCCGGGTCGGCACGGCGGTGGCGGCGGAGTCCTGGGACGAGCAGATGCACACCGACGACTCCGACCCCGGCGGCCGCGTCCGGTTCCGGGCGGACGGCGATGTCGCGGAGGTCTGCGACGTCGAGGCCGACGGCTGGGCGGTCGACTTCCAGGTCTTCTTCGACGCTCCGATGCAGGACTTCGTCATCTACGAGTACCAGATCGGAGGCTCCGGCCGGTGCCAGGTCCTGCGGGCGTCCCTGGGATCTCCCTACGACCTGGCCGAGAACCAGATTTACGGCTTCCGGATCTGCCTGACGAGGAGCGGCGGCGAGCTGCGGTACTGCGACTACGCGTACTGGAGGGCGTGACCTCGCCGACCCGGCGGGCCTCGCGGCGGGTCGGCCGTGGGGCCCGCCGGCCGTGGGGCCGTGGGGCCCGCCCCGCTCCGGTCCGCCACGCCGCGCTGCCCGCGGCGTTGCCGGGGGGAGGAGCCGGGGCGGAGCATGGTTGCGGGGGCCGACCAGCCGGCTCGGGTAGTGGCCGGGACGGGAGCGGGCATGGACACCATGACTCTGGGTGATGTCGAGATCACGCGCGTAGTGGAGATGCCGGTGCTGCGGATGGGCCGCGGCTGGATGTACCCGGACGACGGGCAGCGCCTGTGGCGGGACCACGGCCACTGGCTGGTCCCCGACTTCCTCGACCCCGCCTCCGACGAGGTGCTGATGACCGTGCAGAGCTGGCTGCTGCGCGGCGCGGGCCGGACGATCCTGGTCGACACCGGGATCGGCAACGCGAAGGAGCGCCCCGGCAGCCCGGCCTTCCACCACCTGGACCTGGACTTTTTCGGCGCTCTGGAGCGGGCCGGGACGCGGCCCGAGGACGTGGACGTGGTGGTGTGCACCCACCTGCACGCCGACCACGCCGGAGGGAACACGCGGCTGGTGGACGGCGCCTGGGTGCCTGCCTTCCCCCGCGCCCGGTACGTGGCCGGCCGCGCCGAGTCCGCGTACTGGAAGGCGGAGAACCTGCACCGTACGCGCGCCGGTGCGGCGATGGCCGGCGTCTTCGAGGACAGCGTCGAGCCGGTGGCCCGGGCCGGGCAGCTCGACCTGTGGGAGGACCACTGCGACCTGGGTGGCGGGCTGCGCCTGGAGTCGGCTCCGGGACACACGCCGGGAGCCGCGGTGCTCCGGCTGCGCTCCGGGTCGGACCGGGCGGTGTTCGTCGGCGACATGCTGCACAGCCCGCTTCAGATCGCCGAGCCGGACTGCTGCCCCGTCTTCGACGAGGACCCCGGTCAGGCGCGCGCCACCCGGCGCGCCGTGCTCGGCCGGGCTGCGGAGGAGGGCGAGCTGGTGATCCCCGCGCACTTTCCCACCGCCGGCGCCGTCGAGGTCGAGCGGCGCGGTGACCGCTTCGCCGTCCGGGAGTGGCTGCTGCGCCCCTGAGGCGCCCCGGCCCCCGCCCGGGCCCGTACGCGCGGCGCGGCGGCCGCCCGGCCCGCCGCAGAACGCGCCGCCGGACCTCAGCGCCTGGCCAGCTCCAGCTCCAGCAGCCACTGCACGACCTCGGTGTGGTGGCGCGCCTGCCGGGCGTCGGCGCCCCATACGTACAGGCCGTGCCCGGCGACGACCACGGCCGGCATGCGGGGGTCGCGGACGGCCTCCAGCCGGTCGCCGAGCGCCGCCATGTCCTGGCTGTTCGCGATCACCGGGAGGGTGACGTCCTCGTCGTGCGCCGGGTGGCCGAGCCCCTTGAGCATCTCCAGGTCGCGGAAGACGATCCCCGCGGGCCGGCGCTCCGCCACGGCCACCGCGGCGACGGTGTGGACGTGGACGACCGCGCCCGCGCCGGTGAGGCGGACCACCCGGGCGTGCAGCGCCGCCTCGGCCGACGGCCGGCCGCCGCTGACCGCCGCGCCGTCGCCGTCCACCAGCACCGCGTCGGACGCCGTCAGCTCGCCCTTGTCCAGGCCGCTGGCGGTGACCGCCAGGCGCAGCGGCGAGCGGCCGACGACGACGGAGAGGTTGCCCGAGGTGCCGCGCATCCAGCCCAGCGCCGCGAAGCGGGCGGCCTCGGCGGCCAGCACCGCTCCGGCCCGCTCCAGGGCCCGCTCCTCGGCGGGTTCGAGGGCCGGTTCCGGGGCGGTCTCGATGTCGGTCACGTACTGCTCCTCACAGGGGTCGTGCCGGGCGCGCCGACGTGCAGGTCGGCGAACGACCCGGCCTCGGGGTGGCCGCCGGTCCCGTGCTCGTGGTACGGCTCGCCCGGGCGCCGCACCCCGGCGGTCAGCCAGCCGGCCGCGCGGGCGGCGTCCAGCTCGGCCGTCCGGTCGGACAGGAACAGGGTCAGGCCGGGCGGCGCCGGGATCGCCGAACTGATGGCCAGGTAGGAGGCGGGGGACTGCTTGGGACCCGCGTTCTCGGTGTCGAACAGCCCGTCCACCAGCGGCAGCAGGTCGCCCTCCGGGCTGTGCGCGAACCAGGCCCGCTGCGCGGCCACCGAGCCGGACGAGTACACGTACAGCCGCGCGCCCGCCGCGTGCCAGCGGCGCAGGGCTGGTACGACGTCGTCGTAGAAGTGCGAGACCAGCTCGCCGCGCGCGAAGCCCTCCGCCCAGATGAGGCCCTGGAGCGTCTTCAGGGGCGTCGCCTTGCGGTCCTCGTCCAGCCAGTCGCCCAGCGCCCGCTCGACGCGCGCCGCGTCGGCCTCCGGCTCGCCCAGCAGGCGGCGCACCTGCTCCACGGCGCGGCGGACGTCCGCGTGGCCGGCCCGTTCGGCGAGCAGCGCGCCGAACCGCTCGCGCGAGTACGGGTACAGCACGTCGACGACGAACCCGGTGGCGCTCGTGGTGCCCTCGATGTCGAGCACCACCGCGTCGGCCTGGAAGGCGAGGGTCACGCGGCCCGCTCCGCCGTGCGGCCCGCGTGGATCGCGTCGAAGTCGGGGAAGCGGGAGGAGATGCCGGAGCCGGTGAAGGAGCCGATCCAGCCGTCCGCCACATGGAAGAAGCGGATGGCGGTGAAGGACGGCCGCGTCCCCATGTCGAACCAGTGCGCCGTGCCTCTCGGCACTCCCAGCAGGTCGCCGCGCTCGCAGTACACGGCGTGCACGCCGCCGGCCACGTGCAGGTAGAACACCCCGGCTCCGGCGACGAAGAACCGCACCTCGTCATCGTCGTCGTGCGTGTGCTCCTCCAGGAACTTCTCCCGCGCGGCCCTGGCCCGCTCCGGCCAGCCGGGGTCGTCGCCGGGGTGCAGGGCGACCACGTCGACGGTGGCGAAGCCCTCCTCCCGCGTCAGCCTGTCGATCTCCGTGCGGTACGCGGCGAAGACGGCGTCGCCGTCCGCGTCCGCCGGGAGGTCCTCGCGGACCGGCCACCGCTCGTAACGCACCCCGAGGGGCGCCAGGGCGTCGGCGATCTGTGCCGGGTCCGAGGTGCGGCGGACCTCGGTCTGCGGGCCGGACTCCGGCCAGGTGATCAGAAGTGTCATCGTCGGCTCCCACGAGGCGTACGGTGCGGCGGCGGCGGCGTTCGGTGTGTCGGTGGTGGCGGTGCGGTGGACCTTCGGTCGCGGGCGGATACGGCGCGGACGGCTCCCGTCCGGGCGGGACACGCCGGAGCCCGGGCGCACCGGCGTGTCCGCTCGGGCTCGGCGGTGCGCCCGGGGGCGTCCCGGTCGGGCCGTGGCCGTTCGACATTTTCCCAGAACCCCGGGAAGACCGCCTCTCCGCCCGGGCGGCCGCCGCCGGTAGGGGCGGCGGGTCCCGCGAGCGCGACCCGGGACGCCGGCACCTCCGTGGGCTCCCGGCCGCCGGGCCGCGGACCCGGCCGCCGGGCCGCGCGGCGGCTCCCGCGGCGCCGTTCGCACCGGCCCGCACGCAAGTTACCCGTGGTAATGTCGATCATCGCAGGCGATCCGGGCCAGGGTGGGAGGACCGCGCGCGTGACGCTTCGCAGCATCCTGTCCGGCTCCCGTGACCGCCCCGGGCCCCCGCCGGAGACCGCGGCACCGGACCACTTCGCGGACCTGAACCTGGATCAGATCGCCGCCGCCGTCACACGCGCCGGCGGCTGCCCGGCCTCCTACCTCCACCGCCCCCTGCGCGACGAGCACGCCGTGCGCTTCCGCCAGGAGGTCTTCCGCGACCTGGAGGACCCGCGGGTGCGGCAGGAGGCCGAGCGGTTCACGACGGCCGTGGCGCACACGCGGCGGCGGCTGGACCGGGTCGGGCAGCTGCGGCACCCGCCGCAGGCGCACCGCCGGCTGCTGGAGATCCTGCTGGACCACGCCGACGCCGTGACCGCGTTCGCCGCCGGGCTGGCCCAGGCCCCGGTCGCCTCGCCGGGCCTGCTCGCGCTGCGGGACGACCTGGCCGCGTACGTCCGCCGCCCGGACTTCCACCAGCCGTGCGACCAGGCGCGGCGGCTGCGCGACCGGCTCGCCGCCGTCCGCTTCGACCTGCTCCTGCGGGACGGGAAGGTCACGGTCGCCAGGCCCGACCCCGAGGCCCGCCCCGACTACGCGGAACGGGTCCTGGCGCTGTTCGAGCGGTTCCGGCACGGCCCGCCCGCGGACCCCCGTCCCGGACCGGCCGCGGACCCGGGCCTGGACCAGGTCGAGGCCGGCGTGCTGGACCTGGTGGTCCAGCTCTGCCCCGGCCTCTTCGCGGAGGTGGCCGCCTTCTGCGACGGCCACCGCGACCTCGTGTCCGACGAGATCGCCCGGCTGGACCGCGAACTGCGCTTCTACCTCGGCTACCTGGCCTACCTCGCGCCCGTACGGGCCGCCGGGCTGCCCGTCTGCTATCCGGCCGTCTCCGCCACCGACAAGGCGTTCCTCGGACGCCAGGTGTACGACCTGGCGCTCGCCGCCGAACTGGCCGCGCGGGGCGGGCGCGTCGTGCCGAACGACGTTCACCTCTCCGGTGCCGAACGGATCCTGGTCGTGTCCGGACCCAACCAGGGCGGCAAGACGACCCTGTCGCGCACGTTCGGCCAGCTGCACCACCTGGCCGCCCTCGGCTGCCCGGTACCCGGCCGGGAGGTGCGAGTGTTCCTCGCCGACCGGATCCTCACCCACTACGAGCGGGCGGAGGACCCAGGCGACCTGGTCAGCAAGCTGGAGGACGAACTCCTGCGGATGCGCGCGATCCTCCAGCGGGCGACCCCGGACAGCGTCGTCATCCTCAACGAGGTGTTCACCTCGACCACCACCGCCGACGCCCGCACGCTCAGCCGCGCCGTCCTGGCGGAGATCACCCGGCTGGACGCCCTGTGCCTGTGGGTGAGCTTCCTCGACGAGCTGTCCCGGTACAACGACAAGACGGTGAGCATGGTCAGTACGGTCGCGGCGGACGACGGCGCGACGCGCACCTACCGCGTGCTGCGCCGGCCCGCCGACGGCCGGGCGTACGCGAGGGCGCTGGCGCGGCGGCACGGCCTCACCTATCCGCAGCTCGTCGACCGGATGCGCCGGTGAGGCCCCGGCTGATGTCCGCCGACGCGGACTTCGACCCCGCCGCGCCGCCGCCCGCCGGCCACGCCGAGGTGACCGCCGACCTGGGGCTTGAGGACCTGTGGTCGGGCATGGCGCGCGGCGACGAGCGGATCCTCGCCGCGGCGCGGGCCGCGGTCCTGCACCCCCTGACCGATCCCGCGGCCATCGCCTACCGGCAGGACGTGCTGGCCGACTGCCTGGACCACGCCGCCGCCGTCCGGTCCCTGTACGACCTGGCCGCCGAGGCCGTCGCCGCGGAGGGCGCACTGCTGCGCGGCGCGGCCGCCGGCCGCTCGGAGGCGCTGCTGGGCCGCTCCCTGCGGTCCCTGGAGGTGTTCACCGACCACCTGCGCCGGCTGCGCGCGTTCGTCACGGCGCATTCCGCCCGGTTCCGGTCCACCGGCTTCGTCCGCCTGTTCGCCGCGATCGCGGACAACGTGGACGAGGACTACCTGCGGGCCGTGGCCCAGGCCGTCGAACAGCTCCAGTTCGAGCACGGCATCGCCGCCACGGCCCGGCTCGGCGACGACAACAGGAGCGTCGGATTCCGCCTCTACCAGCCGCCGGGGAAGAGCCGCAGGTCCCTGGCGAACCGGGCGCTGCGCGCGTCGCGGCTCAGCTACGCCGTCCTGGGCCAGGACGAGAGCGACTGGCGGGCGCTGGCCGCCTTCCGGGGCCGTATGCTCGCGGACGTCGCCGACGCGGTCGCCCGGTCGGCGGACCACGTCCGCGGCTTCTTCCGCGCCCTGCGGGACGAACTCGCCTTCTACGCCGGGTGCGTCAACCTGGCCGAGACGCTGACCGGGCTCGGCATGCCGGTCTGCCGGCCCGAGGTCCGCGACGCCGCCGAGGGGGCCCTGGCGGCGCGGGAGCTGTACGAGCCGTGCCTGGCCCTGCGGCGGGGCGGCCCGGTGGTGGGCAGCGACCTCGACGCGGACGGCGTCGGCCTGATCATGGTCACCGGCACCAACCGCGGCGGCAAGTCGACTTATCTGCGTGCGGTCGGCCTGGCCCAGCTGATGGCGCAGTGCGGCATGTTCACCGGCGCGCGGCGGTTCGCGGCGTCCGCCGCCGACGGCGTCCTCACCCACTTCCGGCGGGAGGAGGACCGCACGATGTCCAGCGGCCGGCTGGACGAGGAACTCACCCGGATGAGCGGCCTCGTGGACCGGCTGCGGCCCGGCTCGCTGCTGCTGTGCAACGAGTCGTTCGTCTCCACCAACGAGCGCGAGGGCTCGGACATCGCCGAGGAGATCCTTCGGGCGCTGACCGAGTCCGGCGTCCGGGTCGTCTTCGTCACGCACCTGTACGACCTCGCGCGGCGGCTGGAGCAGGGGCACTCCGGCCGCCGCCTGTTCCTGTCCGCCGGGCGGGACGCCGGCGGCGGGGCCACCTTCCGCATCGTCCCCGGGCCGCCGCGGCCCACCGCGCACGGCGCGGACCTGTACGCCCGCGTCTTCGGCAGACCGGCCGGGTGACCCGGCCGCCCGGGAGGGCGGCACCCGCCG
The DNA here is from genome assembly GCF_031932565.1 of Streptomyces sp. B1866. Taxonomy (NCBI): domain Bacteria; kingdom Bacillati; phylum Actinomycetota; class Actinomycetes; order Kitasatosporales; family Streptomycetaceae; genus Streptomyces; species Streptomyces sp. B1866. Next base: position 14,259 of record NZ_JAVSCF010000044.1, on the reverse strand, counting down.
GGGCCGCGGCGCGGCCCAGGATCCGCCGCGGCGAGCTGACCGGCCTGTGCCCGCTCACCCTGCCGCACGTCCCCGGAGCGCCAGGCGGCAGGCGTGGTCGAGGCCGTCGGCCCCGGTGTGGCCGGGCTGTCGCCCGGCGACGAGGTCTTCGCCTCACCCCGCACCGCCGTCCGGCCGGGCCCGCGGCCGCAGGCGCCGTCCCGCCAGGGCTGATCGCCGCCGTGCGAACGGCCCAATCACCCGCGCCGCCGGTTTACCCCGCCCGCGCGTGGCAACTCCGTTTCGCCGACCGCCGTCGCCCGTACCGACAAGCAGGCCGTCCGGGCGGCAGGGACGATCCGGGAAGGACACGATGGGACGCAGGAGACACCGGCAGGTCGTCGTCATCACCGGGGCAAGCGCCGGCGTCGGCCGGGCCACCGCCCGCGCGTTCGCGGCGCGCGGCGCGGCCGTGGCGCTGCTCGCGCGCGGCGAGCAGGGCCTGGCGGCCGCCGCGCGCGAGGTGCGGGCCGCCGGGGGAGAGGCGCTGCCACTGCCCGCCGACGTCGGCGACCCCGACGCCGTGGAGGCCGCCGCCGAGCGGGCCGAGGCCGAGCTGGGCCCGGTCGGCGTCTGGGTGAACTCCGCCTTCACCTCCGTCTTCGCTCCCGTCAAGGACATCCGACCGGAGGAGTTCCGGCGGGTCACCGAGGTCACCTATCTGGGTTTCGTGCACGGCACCCAGGCCGCGCTGCGCCGCATGCTGCCCCGCGACCGCGGCGTGGTCGTCCAGGTGGGCTCGGCCCTGGCCTACCGGGGCATCCCGCTCCAAGCCGCCTACTGCGCCGCCAAGCACGCCGTCCGGGGCTTCACCGAGTCGCTGCGCTGCGAGCTGCTGCACGACCGCAGCCGGGTGCGGATCACCATGGTGCACCTGCCGGCCCTCAACACGCCGCAGTTCAGCTGGCTGCTGTCGCGGCTGCCGGGGCATCCGCAGCCGGTGCCGCCGATCTACCAGCCGGAGGTCGCGGCCCGGGCGGTGCTCCACGCCGCCGGCCACCCGCGGCGGCGCGAGTACTGGGTGGGCGGCTCCACCGCCGCCACCATCCTGGGCAACCGGCTCGCCGCCGGTCTGGTGGACCGCTACCTGGCCCGGACCGGATACGCCGCCCAGCAGGCCGACCTGCCCGTCCGGCCCGGTCGGCCGGTCAACCTCTGGCAGCCCGCCGACGGGCCCGGCGGCCGCGACTACGGGGCCCACGGAGTCTTCGACGACCGGGCCCTGGCCCGCAGCCACCAGGCGTGGGCCTCCCGGCACCACGGGACGCTGGCCGCCGCCGGCGGCGCGGCCGCCGCGGCGCTGGGCGCGGCCGCCCTCCGCGGCCTGCGCCGGTGAGAGACGCTGCCGCGCCCCGGCGGCGTGCCGCGGACGGAAGGATGACGGCGGTGCTCCGGCGCGGGACCAGAGGGCGCGGGGCGAGAGCGAACGCGGCGGCCCGGGCCCGGCGGGCGGTCGAGGCGGGCTACCGGGCGGCCGACCGTCGGCTGCCGGTGTCCGAGGGCGCGCGCGGCCTGCTGCGCAAGGCGTTCCCCGACCACTGGTCGTTCCTGCTGGGCGAGATCGCCCTGTACAGCTTCGTGGTCCTGCTGCTGACCGGCGTCTACCTCACCCTGTTCTTCGAGCCGGGCATGACCGAGGCGCCCTACCACGGCTCGTACGGGCCGCTGCGCGGCGTGCCCACCTCCGAGGCGTACGCGTCCGTGCTGCGCATCAGCTTCGACGTGCGCGGCGGGCTGCTGATCCGGCAGGTCCACCACTGGGCGGCGCTGGTGTTCGTCGCGGCCGCCGGCGTCCACCTGCTGCGGGTGTTCTTCACCGGCGCGTTCCGCAGGCCCCGGGAGGCCAACTGGGTCATCGGCGTGACCCTCTTCCTGCTCGCCGTCGTCGAGGGATTCTGCGGCTACTCCCTGCCCGACGACCTGCTGTCCGGCACCGGCCTGCGCATCGCCCAGGGGGTCATGCTGTCGGTCCCGGTCGTCGGCACCTACCTCAGCTTCCTCGCCTTCGGCGGCCAGTACCCCGGGCACGACATCATCCCCCGGCTGTACCCGCTGCACATTCTGCTCGTCCCCGGGCTGCTGCTCGGCCTGCTGGTCGCGCACCTGATCCTGGTGGTCTACCTCAAGCACACCCACTGGGCCGCGCCCGGCAGGACCAACCGCGACGCGGTCGGCCAGCCGATGTTCCCCCAGTTCGCCGTCAAGTCCACCGGGCTGTTCCTCATGGTCTTCGGCCTGCTCGCGGCGCTGGGCGGCACCGCGCAGGTCAACCCGGTGTGGACCTACGGCCCGTACCGCACCGACCACGTGTCCACCGGGTCGCAGCCCGACTGGTACGTCGGCTTCCTGGAGGGCTCGCTGCGGCTGATGCCCGCCTGGGAGACGGACCTGTGGGGCCACACGGTGATGTGGAACGTCTTCGTCCCCACCGTCCTGCTGCCGCTCGCGCTGTTCACCGCGCTGTACCTCTACCCGTTCTTCGAGCGGTGGGTGACCGGCGACCGCGGCGAGCACCACCTGTGCGACCGGCCCCGGGACCGGCCCGTGCGCACCGGCCTGGGCGCCGCCGGGATCACCTTCTACGCGGTGCTGCTCGCCGCCGGCGGCAACGACGTCCTCGCGCACGCCTTCGGCGTCTCGCTGAACACGCTGACCTGGACCTTCCGGGTCCTGGTCGTACTCGGCCCGGCCGCCGCCCTGTGGCTGGCCAGGCGCGTGTGCCTGGCCCTCCAGGAGCGGGACCGGGAGCGGCTGGCCGAGGGCGAGGAGACCGGCGAGGTCCGCCAGGCGGTCGACGGCGGCCTGACGGAGACCCGCCGCCCGCTGCCCGCCCGCCGCAGGTACGTCCTGCACGCCAGGGACCTGCCCGAAACCGTCGAGTTCACCGGCCGTACGGGCCGGCGGCAGCGCCTGCGGACCGCCCTGAACTCCTGGTACTACCGGGACCGGGTGGACCTGCCCGACAGCCCCCAGGGCCGGGAGGTCGCCGCCCGTACCACCGCCCAGCCCGAGCCGCCGCCGCGCGACTGACGCCCGCCGCCCGGCGCCGGCCGGTCACGACCCGCCGTTGACCCGCGCGGCCGCCACGGCGCCGTCCTCTCGTCTCGCGCGGGCCGCCGGACGGGCACGGGGTCGCGGGGCAGGCCGCGGCACCCGCGGCCCGAAAGTCCGTGAGCGCGGCCCGGCGGCGGGAACTCGTACGGTCCGCGCGGCGTCACCGGCGCGTACCGGGCCGCGGCACCACCGACGCGTCGCAGAGCCTGCACCCGCCCCCAGGACGGCCCCGAACCGGGAGAGGAGAGGAGCAGTGCCCCACCCACCGGAACCCGGCCGCCCGCGGCCCGGCGTGCCCCGCTCCCGGTCCGGCGCCCTCGGCCGCCGCCGCGAACGCACCGGCACCGAGCCCGCCACCGCGCAGAGCGCGCTGGGGCTGCGGCTGCTGCTGTCCCTGGTGGCAGTGCCGCTCTTCGCCGCGGGCACCGTGCTGCTGGCCGTATGGGCGGCCTCCTCCGACGCCGGCAGCTCACCGAGCGCCACGGACCTGGCCGTCCTGGCCGCCGCCTGCGGGCTGCTCACCCTGCTGGCCGTGGGGGACCTCGCGGTCGTCCTGCGCCGCCGGTCGCGCGAGCGGGGCCGGACGGGCCGGTGACCTCCGGTCCGGCGGGCGGCCCGGAGCCCCGGTAGCGGCCTGCCGGTGGTGCGGTACGGCGTCCCGACGCGGGAAGGGCTCCCGCGCGGCGCCGCCTGCCGTCACGGCCGGTCGGCCTTGGGCTTGCCCCGCTGGTCGGGCGTGCCGTGCGGCGGCGGACTGATCGGTTCCGGGGAGGTGTCCGGCGAGACCGGCGAACCGCCCCGCGGCGGCCCCGGCTGCTCCGGGCGGAATCCGCCCCGGCCGCCGCCCGACGGACGGCCGCCGGACGCGAGCTGGCCGAGTCGCGTGGTGAGCAGCTCGGTGACCGGCCTGCGGTCGGCGTGCTCGCGCTCGTACCGCAGCAGCTCCTCCAGTTCCCCGGCGGCCAGCGACCGTATGCGGTGCTCCAGAGAGCCCGTCGGCAGATGGTCGTAGTCCGGCAGCGGAAGCTCGCTGCGCTGCTGCTTGGTCATCTCGCCTCCTCCATCGACACCGGACCGCGCGGATTCGCCTCACGGTCGCGAGCCCGGCGGCTTCGGCCCTCCGCCGAGGCCGTCGCCGGACCGGCCGCACACACCCGGCGGGGGCCGGACGGGCCGTGCCGTCCGGGGGCGGTCGGCGCGACGTGCGGGGCGCGGCCCGGCCGTCGGCGGGTCCGCTCCAGGTTCCCCTGGCATGTGCCGCGAAACCGCCGCCACGGTCGGCCGACCGTCGCACCCCGCGCGTACGCGCCGCCGGGCCGGTACGGGGCCGAGGCGTGGGCCCGCGACCGGCGTGCCGGGTCCGGAGCGCGGCCTCCTACGCCGTGACCGGCAGCGTGCGCAGGCCGCGGATCACGAACTCGCCGCGGCGCTCCGGCTCGCCGGCCGGGCGCAGCCCGGGCAGCCGGGTGACCAGGGCTTCGAGTGCGGCGGCGATCTCCACCCGGGCCAGCGGCGCGCCGACGCAGTAGTGGATGCCCGCCCCGAAGCCGAGGTGCGGGTTCGGCGAGCGGCCGACGTCCAGCGCGTCGGGCCGGTCGAACACGGCCGGATCGCGGGCCGCCGCCCCCAGCAGGGCCGCGATCTTCTCGCCCGGCGCCAGCCGGTACCCCGCCACCGTGGTCTGCGCGGTGGCGGTCCGCTCGAACAGCTGGAGCGGCGCGTCGAACCTGATCAGCTCCTCCACCGCGGTCGGCACCAGCGCGGGCGACGCCACCAGGCGGTCCCACTGGCCGCGGTGGAGCAGCAGCGCCCGCACGCCGTTGCCGATCACGTTCACCGTCGCCTCGTGGCCGGCCATGAGCAGCAGCACGGCGGTGCCCACCAGCTCGTCGCCGGAGAGCCGGTCCGTGCCGTCGCGCACCGACACCAGGTCGCTGACCAGGTCGTCGGCGGGCGCACGGGCGCGGTCGGCGGCCAGCGCGCGCAGGTACCCCGCGAACTCGCCGGCCGCCCGCTCGGCCGCCGCCGCGCCCTCCGGAGGCAGCCCGTACTCGTACATTTTCACGATCGCGTTCGACCACGGCCGCAGCCGGGGCCGGTCCGCCGCCGGCACACCGAGCAGTTCCGCGATCACCTCCACCGGCAGCGGCCCGGCCAGGTGCGCCAACAGGTCCGCCGACCCGTCCGCGGCGATGGCCGCCGTCAGTCCCTCGACCATCCGGCCCGCCACCGCGCGGACCCACGGTTCCAGCCGGGCGGTGTGCCCCCGGCCGAACGCGGCCGCGACCAGCCCGCGCAGCCTGGTGTGGCGCGGCGGCTCGCTCTCCAGCAGGGAGTTGCGGTGCAGCATGTTGAACGCGGGGAACCGCTCCACCGGCGTCCTGTCCTGCCACACGCGGCCCGCCGCGCGGTCGCGCAGCACCTCCGAGCACGCCGCGTGCGACACCGCGACGGGGAGTCCGAGCCCCGGGTGCCAGTGCACCGGACCGCTCTCCCGCAGCCGGGCGAACACCGGGTAGGGGTCGGCCAGGAACGCCGGGTCGTCGCAGTCGAACATCACGTGACGACGGTAGCGCGCCCCGGTGACACGAGGGCGGGCGGGCAACGGTCGGCGCTGCCGGCCCTGTCTGACGAAAGGCGAGGTTCACCGGGGGACAGTCAGTGGACTTTCACCCGATTCCGCCCCATGACTCCCGCCGTAGCGGGCACCCGGTGTCGGCCAAAGCCAGAGAGGGTGTCATTGTCGTGATCGTTGTCGCTGCCTTGCTGCTGCCGGCACTGGGACTGGTGCTGTACGGCATGGACCGTATCGAGGACTGGCTGACCAACACCTCGCAGACCCCGCGGCACGCCCGTGCCCGGCGCCATCTGCGTCTGATTCCGGGCGGCGCCCGGTTCGCCGCCCGGGATCCGCGCCGAAAGCGGACGGACGCCGCCTGAGGCCGGTGTGTTCAGCGGTGCGCGGCCCGCGCCCGGCGCGGGCCGCGCACCGCTGAACACACCGGCCCCGGCCCGTACGCTCGTACGCAGCCGATACGTGCTCCCGGGCCGGTCGGCGCGGCCCGGGAGCCGGGTCACCGGTCGGGTGACGCGTCCGTGTCCGCGTCCGTGGCGCCGTCGGCCGGACCGGCCGGGCTCCCCGGCCCCTCCGCCGGCTCCTCCGGCCGCTCGCGCTCCTCCGGCCGCGGGGAGACGTGCATGGCCGCCTCCTCGGCGCTCGCCGCGCCGCCGTCGATGCCCACGTCCTCGGCGACGAGGTCCTTGGTGGTGTCCTCGCGGACCCCCTCGTCCGGGGCGGTCAGCCGTCCAGCCCGGTCCGTACCGGCCTCCGGGTCGACCGGCTCGCCCTCGCCTCCCGGCAGGTCGCCGATCCCGTCCCCCTCCGCCTCGCCCACGTCCGGGGTCTCCTGGCGCAGCCGCTCCTCCAGGCTCTCCCCGTCGTGCTGCTCGGCCGCCGTGGTCCCGGTCTTCCCGACGCCCAGGGGCTTCTCCGGCGGGGAGTAGCCCTCGTCGAGGATGTCGTCGTACCCGCGTTCGTCGAGCGCGTCCTGAAGGTCGAGCGGGGCCGCGTCCTCCTGCTCCTCGTTCCTCTTGGCCGGCTGGTAGACGTCGTCGGCCATTCCGTCGCTGCCCATGGCTCCTCCGCTGTCCGTTGCCGCTGCCGGCGGGGCCCTCACGCCCCGTGACGCCTTCCGGGCCCGCGACTCGCCCGCACGCGAGCGGGCCCCGCGCGGGCCGCGCGGTCAGTCCCGGTCCCGGTCGGCGTCCTTGTCGGGGGCGGGCTCCCCGGCGCCGATGGTGTCGGCGTACTCGGCCGGGTCGAGGGTGCCCTCGCGGTCGGGGCGGATGCCCGCTCCGCTGCCGCCGGGCTGGCCGCCGCCGGTGGTGCCGTAGCCGCCGGGCACGCCCGGGACGCTGTCGGCGTCGGCCTGCTCGCGGCTGATGTGCCGGGTGGCGCGGACGCCCGGGTGGCGCTCGGCGTGGGGGTAGCCGAACGGCCGGGCCGTCGCCCGCTCCTCGTCGGCGCTGCGGGCCGCCTCCGCGGCGTCGGCGCGCCGCCCGTCGGACTCGTGGCTTTTGCTCTGCTTGGTCATGTTTTCCGGGTACCCGGCCCGGGCGGGCGCATGCTGCGGCTCCGGCGGCCAGGCGCCCGCCGCGCGCCCGGCCCGGGGGCAGCCGACGGGCCGGGACGGCGAGCAGGCCCGCCGCCCCCTCGGACGGGCAGGTCAGGACGGCTCGGAGTACCCCCGCGCCGCCGCGGGAGACGCCCCGGCCGGACGGGCCGCCCACCGCGACCCCGGCAGAACGATCCCCAGCGTGCCCAGGCCGGTGGGGCCGGGCGCGACGTGCGGCACACCGGTCACCGGGCGGCGCAGCTCGGCCTCGGTGTAGCGGCGGCATCCGGAGTGCCAGGTGAGGATGCCGGACATCCAGTGCTGGAGCTCGCGCGTGTAGCCGGTGAGCGTGGCGCGGGCCGCCGCGTCCAGGCCGAGGTCGTCCATGAGGACGGGCAACTCGGTGGACACCACGCGCTGGAACTCGCGCATCCGGGCGTTGACCAGGTCGGCCACGATGTCCAGGGCCTCCGGCTGGCCGCAGCCGAAGAAGTTCTCGACCACCGCGACGCAGTTGTGGAACTCGCCCTCGAACTCGATCTCCTTCTGGTAGGAGAACAGGTCGTTGAGCAGCCCGGCGTAGTCCGCGGCCGCGTGCTCCATGGCCTGGACCGGACGGGTCCGGTAGACCTCGTCCGGGACCGTCCCGCCGTGGTACAGCCGGGACAGGCTCATGGTGAAGTCCGCGCCGAAGGTCTTGCGGCGCATCTCCACGTAGTCCACCGGGTCGGGCACGCGGTGGGCGATCTGGTTGCCCAGCTCCCACAGCCAGCTGTCGGTCATGTCCACGATGACGGCCCGGAAGGCGTGCCGCGCGTCCTCGGACATCGACGCGGTCGTACGGGCCCACAGGTCGGCCAGGCCCCGCTCCAGCGCGTTCACCGGGGTGGCCGCGGCGGCGGAGCCGTCCACCGGCGTGAAGGCCCCCAGGCGCACGGTGCACGCCTTCGCGCCCGCCATGTCGGCCCGGCGTCCGAAGACCACCGGGTAGTAGTCGTCGCCGTACGTGCCCCAGGTCAGCCAGCAGGTGGTGAGGTCCAGCTGGCCGGGCGTGGCGTCCGGGTGGATGCCTGCCGCGCACAGGGCGAAGTCGAACGCGCGCAGCTTGTGCTCGTCCCACAGCCGCGGGCCGGGCACGCCCGGGTCGGGGTCCAGCATCCCCATGGCCCGCCCCCACGCCACCATGTTCTCCCGGGCGGCGTCCAGGTGCGGGCTGAGCCGGGTGGGGTACGGCATGTCCAGGTGCGGCACCGGCACCTGGCCCACCCGGCGGCGCACGTGCGCGTGGCGGCGCAGGCGCATGGGGGCGGTGGCCACCAGGGAGGCCACGGCGCGGCGGGCCGCGGTGCCCAGCCCCGGCGGGCCGCCGGGGAAGCCCGTCGTCCCGGGCGGCGCCCACGGCCCGTCGCGGGCGTCCGCCAGGCCGGCGTTCATGTACCGGCTGGAGCGCAGGTGCCACTCGTGCCCGCCGGACTGCCAGTCCTGGAGCCCCTTGACGTACGCGAAGACCTGCGTGCAGGACAGGGGGTCGAGGCCGTGCTCGGCGCACAGCTGCGGCAGCTCGGTGAGCGCGGTGTGCTCGAACTGGTGCAGCCGGGAGGTGATCACGTCGTTCACCGCGTCCGCGGCCTGCTGGGTGTCGCAGCCCAGGAACCGCTCGAAGACCAGCACCCCGTTGGACAGCTCACCCTCGTCCTCGACCTCCCGCTGGTAGGAGAAGAGGTCGTTGCGCAGGTGCACGGCGTCGGCGAAGGCGTCCGTGAGCACCCGCACCGGGCGGCTCGCCGCGATGGCCGGCGGGACCTCGGCCTCGGCCGCGTACTCGACCACGCCCGCGGACCAGGGGGCGCCGCCGACCTTGCGGCGCATCTCGACGTACTCCAGCGGGTTGGCGACCCGGCCCGCGCTGATGTTGGACAGCTCCCACTGCGACTCCTCCAGCAAGTGCCGCGTGGCCTCGGCGAACCGCACCCGCCAGCTCTCCGACATGACCGGCGTGGTGCGCGCCCACAGGTCGGCCAGCCCGCGCTCCACGGGGTCGACGGGCTCGGGGGGCGGCCCGCCGGGGCGGACGGGCATGAAGGCCCGCAGCCGGTCGAGGTGGGTCTTGGCGGCGTCCATGTCCCGGCTGCGCTTGAAGCGCTCCAGGAAGTGGTCGTCGAAGAAGAACACCCACACGTACCAGTCGGTCACCGTGGCGAGCCGGTCGGCGGACGCGTCGGGGTGCGTGTAGGCGCACAGCAGGCCGTAGTCGTGCGCGTCGTAGTCGGCCTCGTCCCAGATGCCCGACCCCTCGATCATGCCCATCGCGCGGGCCCACTCCTTGGAGTGTGCCCGGGCCGACTCCAGGTGGGGGTTCAGCCGCGCCGGATACGGCTCGTAGAAGTCCGGCAGTTCGAAGGGCTGTGACTGTGGCATCCGCGCCTCACCCCGTGCCTCGTGCCTCAGATGTCTCGTGTGCCGTGTGCGGTGCGCCTTCGCGCGGCCCGCGGGCCCGCGGCGGCGGCTCGTACGGCTCCCGGCCGTACGCCGCCGCCGCGGGCCCATGCGCGCTCTAGTCCCGCTGGCGGGAGATCTCCACGTTCTCCAGGACGCCGAGCGCGTCCGGCACGAGGATGGCGGCCGAGTAGTAGGCGGTGACCAGGTAGGAGATGATCGCCTTCTCGTTGATGCCCATGAACCGGACCGACAGCCCGGGCTCGTACTCGTCCGGCAGCCCCGTCTGGTGCAGCCCGATGACGCCCTGGTCGTCCTCGCCGACCCGCATGCACAGGATGGAGCTGGTGCGCTCCCTGGTGATCGGGATCTTGTTGCACGGCAGGATGGGCACGCCGCGCCAGGCGGGGACCTGGGTGCCCAGCAGGTCCACATGGCCCGGGTACAGCCCGCGCGCGTTGAACTCGCGTCCGATAGCGGCGATGGTGCGCGGGTGGGCGAAGAAGAACTTCGACCCGCGGCGGCGGCTGAGCAGCTCGTCCAGGTCGTCCGGGGTGGGCGGGCCGGAGTGCGGCTGGATCCGCTGCTTGTAGTCGGCGTTGTGCAGCAGCCCGAACTCCGGGTTGTTGACCAGCTCGCTCTCCTGGCGCTCCCGCAGCGCCTCGACCGTGAGCCGCAACTGCTGCTCGGTCTGGTTCATCGGCTTGTTGAACAGGTCCGCCACCCGGCTGTGCACGCGCAGCACCGTCTGCGCGGCGCTCAGCTCGTACTCGCGCGGATTCAGCTCGTAGTCCACGAACGTGCCGGGCAGGTCCGGCTCGCCCGCGTGACCGGAGGACAGCGCGATGTCCGCCTCGCCCCGGTCGTTCTGCCGCTGGTCGGGCAGTGCGGCGACCTGGCGCACGTGCTCCCGCAGGGCGGGCGAACTCTCCAGGAGGCCGGCGAACTCCGCCCGCGGCAGCGCGAGCAGCACGCCGCTGGTGGCGGCCTTGGCGGTGTACTCCCAGACGGCCTCCTCGGCGAACAGGGCCTGACCGCCGAGGTGGTCGCCGTCGCCGAGCACACCGAGCCGGGTGGCCCCGCCGTACGGGCCGCGGCCGGTCTGCTCGACCCTGCCGTGCGCGATCAGCAGGACCTGGTCGACGGGCGTGCCCTCCTCGGCCAGCACCTCCCCGGGCCCGAACTCCCGCTGCGTGAAACGGTTCGCGAGGGCCGTGAGCACGTCCACGTCCTCGAAGCCCCGCAGGGCGGCGATCTCGCCCAGCTCCCGGGGGATGACCTCCACCCGGGACCCGGTCTGCACGAACTCGATACGGCCGTCCCCGACGGTGTAGGTCAGACGCCGGTTGACCCGGTAGACACCGCCCTCGGTCTGCACCCACGGAAGCAGCTTCAGCAGCCAGCGGGAGGTGATGCCCTGCATCTGCGGGACGGACTTGGTGGTGGTCGCCAGGTTGCGCGCGGCCGCGGTACTGAGGCTCAGCTGCTCCTGGTCCGACTCCGGCCGGCTCCCTCCGTCAACCGACATGGGTGCCTCTCCTCTTCGGGGTGCGACGGACTGCGGCGGGCCGGCGCCCCGTCCGGCCCACGGGACCTGGGGACCGAGGCGTTCCGGCCGTGATCAACACGCTAGGGGCAGGCCGGGGTGAGGATCACCAAAGAGGAACGTCATCTCATTAGATCGAGTGATCTCGAAGCTTGCGATGTTTGAGTCAACGCCCGGCAGTACCACGGGAGTTCGACCCTGCGCGGCGGATGCCACCGGGCCGGGCCGACCGCGCCTGGCGCGCGCCACGGGGCGCGCGGCGCCGGTTCTGCGAGCCCGGTCCTGGACGCTCCGGTGCGACGGCAGCCGTTCGGATGGCCGCCGGTCACCTCCCGACCCAGGCCGGCGCCGGCCTCCTCGACAACGTGCCGTCCATCTGACGGGTGGGCAGCGGCGGGCTACAGGGGTGAAGGGGCGGGATGCCCGGCCCGGCAGTCGCGAGGACCGCCGGGCCGGGCACGCCGACGGCTCAGAGCGTACGGGCCAGCCGGTCGGCGAGGAGCCGGATGAAGCGGGACGGGTCGGTCAGTTCGCCGCCCTCGGCGAGCAGGGCCATGCTGTAGAGGATCTGCGCCGTCTCGGCCAGCGACGGGTCGTCCTTGCGCTCCGCGTGGGCCTCGCGCAGGCCGCTGACCAGCGGGTGGCCCGGGTTGAGCTCCAGGATCCGCTTGACCCGCGGCATGTCCTGGCCCATCGCGCGGTACATCCGCTCCAGCGTCGGCGTCATGTCCTGGGTGTCGCTGACCAGGCAGGCCGGGGACGTGGTCAGCCGGGAGGACAGGCGGACCTCCTTCAGGTCGTCCTGGAGCCGGGTGCTCATCCAGGACAGCAGGTCGGCGAAGTCCTTGTTCAGCTGGTCGCGCTCGGACTCGGCGGCCTTCTTCTCGTCCTCGGTGTCGAGGTCGACCTGGCCCTTGACGACCGACTGCAGCGGCTTGCCGTCGAACTCGGTGACCGATTCCACCCACATCTCGTCCACCGGGTCGGTCAGCAGCAGCACCTCGTACCCCTTGGCGGTGAACGCCTCCAGGTGCGGCGAGTTCTCGATGACGGCGCGGGATTCGCCGGTGAGGTAGTAGATGTGGCTCTGGCCGTCCTTCATCCGCTCCACGTACGCGCGCAGCGTGGTCTGCTTCTCCGGGTCGGCGGTCGACGGGAAGGACGCGATGTCCAGGATCAGGTCCTTGTTGTCGGGGTCGCCGATCAGGCCCTCCTTGACGACCCGTCCGAACTCGCCCCAGAACTTCTCGTACCGCTCGGTGTCCGAAGAGAGCATGTCCTTCACCGTGGACAGCACCTTCTTCACCAGTCGGCGGCGCATCATCTGGATCTGCCGGTCCTGCTGGAGGATCTCCCGCGAGACGTTCAGCGACAGGTCCTGCGCGTCGACCACGCCCTTGACGAACCGCAGGTACTCGGGGACGAGCGCCTCGCAGTCGTCCATGATGAACACGCGCTTCACGTACAGCTGCACGCCGCGCTTGTGCTCGCGCGTGTAGAGGTCGAAGGGCGCGTGCGACGGCAGGAACAGCAGGGCCTGGTACTCGAAGGTGCCCTCGGCGCGCAGGTGGACGGTCTCCAGCGGGTCCTGCCAGTCGTGGCTGACGTGCCGGTAGAAGGTCTTGTACTCCTCCTCGTCGACCTCGTCCTTGGACCGGGCCCACAGCGCCTTCATGGAGTTGATCGTCTGGACCTCGCGGGCGGGCTCGCCCTCGCTGTCCGTGGTGTCGGCCGCCATCCTGATCGGCCAGGCGATGAAGTCGGAGTAGCGCTTGACGATCTCCCGGATCTTCCACGGCGCGGTGTAGTCGAACAGCTGGTCTTCCTCGTCCACCGGCTTCAGGTGCAGGGTCACCGCGGTGCCCTGCGGCGCCTCGTCCAGCGACTCCACGGTGTACGAGCCCTGGCCGTCGGACTCCCAGCGGGTGCCTCCGGTCTCCCCGGCGCGCCGGGTCACCAGGGTCACCTTGTCCGCGACCATGAAACTGGCGTAGAAGCCGACGCCGAACTGGCCGATGAGGTCGCGCGAGGCGGCGTCGCTGGCCTTCTTCATCTTCTCGATCAGCTCGGCCGTGCCGGATTTCGCGATCGTGCCAATGAGGTCGACCACGTCGTCCCTGGACATGCCGATGCCGTTGTCCCGGACGGTGAGCGTGCGCGCCTCCTTGTCGACCTCGATGTCGACGTGCAGGTCGGAGGTGTCCGCGTCCAGGTCGTCGTTCAGGAGCTTTTCCAGGCGCAGCTTGTCCAGCGCGTCCGAAGCGTTCGAGATGAGCTCGCGAAGGAAAGTGTCCTTGTTCGAATAGATCGAGTGCACCATCAGCTGGAGAAGCTGACGCGCTTCGGCCTGGAACTCAAGGGTTTCGATCCGCGTGTTCACCGCATTCCTCTCAGGGGCGACTTCCGCCGAATCGTACGTCCGGCCGCGGACCGCACGCAACGCCGCCCGGCCGGTGGGCAGGCCCCCGCGCCGACCGGTTTCCGTACGGTGGTGTGCGGCCGCCGAGCCGCCGGGCGGGCGGGGTCCGGCCGCCCGAACCGGCCGCGGTGGGGCGGAGCGTGGCGCCCCGCGTCCAGCATGCGGTCGGCGCTGCGGAACTCGGGCCCGTCGGCGGCGCGCTCGGGTGCCGGGGGGCGTGAGCTGCGCGGGAGCAGCGGCCGGGCGCCCTTTCACGCCGGTCGTTGCCGTGTCCACCGGTGCCGCGCCGGGAAGCGGGCCCGGCTCCGAGCGCGTCGGTGTCTCCCGCGCCTTCTGCCGGGGCGGCGGCAGGGGCCGGGGTGGTGCGTGTATCCCGGGGAAGGCGTCGCGGGATTACCGCGAAACGGCGATGGGGGAGGAGTGCGGGTGTCATACATTCGTCGCCGGGGTGTTCGAGGGGAATTCCCGGTGCGGCCGTCCGCCGGGTCGGCGGACGGCTTGCGCGCGGCCGCGTGCCGCCTTCGCGGGAATTCCCCGGGAGGGCCGCGGGGCGGCGTGACCGCCGTTCGTCCCGCGGCGGGGGCGGCGCGGTCCGCGGGCCCGCGTCCGGTGGTGGCGGCAGGCCGGGCCCGCCGCCACCACGGCGGGTG
>NZ_JAVSCF010000043.1:0-32165 GCF_031932565.1 Streptomyces sp. B1866 | reverse complement strand
GGGCCGCTCGCCGGTGCGGTCGCCGGTGCGGTCACCGTGCCGGTCGCGGTCGCGGCCGACCGGCAGCCCGCCGAGTCGCCGCGTGAGCCGCGCAAGAAGCCCCCCGCGCCGCCGCCCGGCGACCGCGAGGAGCCCCGCCCGGCCGAACCCCGCCCGGCGCCGAGTCCGGGGCGCCGCCCGGTGCCGACCCCGGCCGAGGTGTTCCCGCCCAAGCGCCGCCCGGCCCGCCCGCCGGAGGGCGACGGCCGGCACGGGCAGGCCGCCGGCCCCCGGCTCGCGTCGGCCTGCCCGGCGGAGGGCGAGGCGTGGCCCCGGGGGAGCCTGGTACGGCAGGGCCGCGCCGCCGCCGCGGTACGGCGAGGCCGCGCGACCTGCCCGGCCTGAGCACGCCTGGCCAGGGGGCCGCTCCGGCCGCCGCCCGGGCCGCGCGACCAGGAGGCCGCTCCTGGCCGCCGTCCCCGGCCCGCCGCCCTCGGCTCGTGGGCGGCAGAGCCGGAACCCGACGGGGCCGACAGAGCCGGGCCGGGGCCGAGCCGAGCCGGGCCGGACGGAGCCGAGTCGAGCCGGGGATGGAGGCGGGCGGAGCCGGGTCCCGACGGAGCCGGGTTCGNCCCGACGGGGCCGACAGAGCCGGGCCGGGGCCGAGCCGAGCCGGGCCGGACGGAGCCGAGTCGAGCCGGGGATGGAGGCGGGCGGAGCCGGGTCCCGACGGAGCCGGGTTCGGGCCGGGTCCGGTCCGGCCCCGGCGGGCCCGCGGCCCCCGCCGGGCCCGGGCTGGACCCGGGATCTCGGCCCGGGCCGGAGCCCGGCCGACCGGGCTCCGGCACTCCCGCCACGGAGCCCGACCCCGCCGCCCCCGGCGTGCCAAGCCCCGCCGCGCCCGCCGTTCCGCCGCGCCCGCCGCGCCCGCCGTCTCGCACCAGCCCCGCCGCGCACCCCGCCGCCCCCGAAACCACCGCACGATCCGCGTCCGCCCCTGCCGCTCCGGCTGAACGCCACCGCCCCCGGACCACACGCCACCACCCGGCCCGGCGCGCCCAAGGCGCCGTCCCGAGACCGCTTTCCGCGGCTCGCCGCGCACCTCGTACTCTTGTAGGCATTTCCCGCACAAGGCAGTCACACCGCGGTCATCGGGCCGCTTGCGGCGGCCCCCGGCAGAAGGAGGCCGACAGCCATGGATTACGTCTCCGCGCTGATCCCGCCGTTCGTGATGGCGGTGGCCTTCGTGGCGCTGATCAAGACGATCGTGAAGAGCCAGGGCGGCGCGAACAAGGCCAAGGAGGACGCCGCGGTGGACGCCGCGCTGACGCGGGCCGAAGCCGCCCGGCAGGCGCGGCCCGACGAGTCCTGAGCGCGTCGGAACCTTTCCCGAGCGAACCGTGTCCCCATTCCGAACAGACGCGGACACGTCCTGAACGGGCCCCGGCCGGGTTCCGATCGATTCGGAGCGGCCCGCCGGGCCCGGTATCCCCCCGATCCTCCGCCCGCCGCGGCGGCTATCCCCCGCCCGCCGCGGCAGCTATCCCCCACCCACCGCGGCAGCTATCCCCCACCCACCGCGCCCCGTATCCCCTTCCGCCGACGGCCGGCCCTATCCTCCGGTCCACCGGGCCCCCTATCCGCCCGGCCGTCGGCCCGGTATCCCCCGCCCCATCCCGTCCTCCCGCCTTACACCACGTGTTACCGCCGTGCACACCGTGCGATGTTCCGGATCCCGGACACCTTTTCGCCTGCCTGGTAAACGGACATTTGTGGACGTCTCGGACTAGTATTCAGGTGTGCCACGGCCATTGGGAGAGCTCGAAGACGCGGTCATGACGCGGGTCTGGCAGTGGAACCGCCCGGTCACGGTGCGGGAAGTCCTGGAGGACCTGCAGCGGGAACGCTCCATCGCCTACACCACGGTCATGACCGTAATGGACAACCTCCACCAGAAGGGCTGGCTGCGCCGGGAGGCGGAAGGCCGCGCCTATCGATATGCGGCCGTCAGCACCCGCGCCGCCTACGCGGCCGCACTCATGAACGAGGCGTGGTCCGCCAGTGACAACCCGGCTGCCGCGCTGGTCGCCTTCTTCGGCATGATGTCCGAGGAGCAGCGGGCGGCGCTGCGGGACGCCATGCGGGTCGTGCGGCTGGGCGCGCCCCCCGGGGACCGCCCCGGTGAGGCGGGGTCCTGAGGTGGGGCGATAGCGTCCGAGCATGCCCGTTCCAGCAAAAGCAGTCACCGTCCGCCGCGCCCGGACCGGCGATGTGCGGGCGGTGCGCCGCCTCATCGACACCTACGCCGCCGACCGCATCCTGCTCGACAAAGCGACCGTGACACTTTACGAGGACATCCAGGAGTTCTGGGTCGCGGAGCGGGACGACGGCGGGGAGGTCATTGGCTGCGGGGCGCTGCACGTCATGTGGGAGGACCTGGCCGAGGTGCGCACTCTCGCCGTCGACCCGGCGCTGAAGGGCCACGGCGTGGGCCACCTGCTGCTGGACAAGCTATTGCAGACGGCCCGCCGGCTGGGCGTCCGGCGGATTTTCTGCCTCACCTTCCAAGTCGGCTTCTTCGCCAAGCACGGCTTCGTGGAGATCGGCGAGACCCCTGTGGACGGGGATGTCTACAGCGAGCTGCTGCGCTCCTATGACGAGGGCGTCGCCGAGTTCCTGGGTCTCGAACGGGTGAAGCCGAACACCCTTGGCAACAGCCGGATGCTTCTGCAACTGTGACCGCGGTCCCTATGTCCGAATCGCTCCCCTATCGCATAGCTCCGGAACGGTGGCTTCCGTCAGGCTTCCCACCCGCGCCGCCCGTCGAACCCTCCCAGGGGTTTGTGTTTTTCCGGGATAGACGCTTTGCTATTCTCTCGTAGTGTGTAATTACTGGGGGCAGTGAGCATCGGCGGCTTAGCCAGGCCGCCGGCCCCGACCCCCGGTATCCCGGAAAGGAACCCCATGGCACAGAAGGTTCAGGTCCTTCTTGTCGACGACCTCGACGGCGTCGAGGCTGACGAGACGGTGACGTTCGCGCTGGACGGCAAGACCTACGAGATCGACCTCACCACCGATAACGCGGACAAGCTGCGTGAGGCGCTTGAGCCGTACACGAGGAACGGCCGTCGCACCGGTGGCCGCTCGACCGGCACCCGTGGCGGCAAGGTGCGGACGCCCTCCAGCTCCGGCCAGGACACCGCCAAGATCCGCGCTTGGGCGAAGGAGAACGGGTACGAGGTCAACGACCGTGGCCGCGTTCCGGCGTCCGTGCGTGAGGCATACGAGAAGGCGAACAGCTGAAGTACCGCCGCATCAGGCCGGGGGCGCCCCCATCGCCCCCGCGACGTGCCACGGTGGGGGACGCCCCCGCCTCGCACTGCGGCTCGGGAGGCCGCACCCCTCGCGCGGCCTCCTGCGACCCCGGCCCCTCCGGGCCAGGGCACCAGGCCCCCCGGTGGCCGGGTGACCGGCCACGGGGCCGGACGGGCCGCGACGCGCGCGGTGTGCGGTCGGCCGCATCCCCGACCGCGCCAGGGCCTGCGCGTCGCCCCTCCACCCAGCCGCTCCCCCAACCGCTCCACCCAGTGGATCCCCCGGGACCGGATCCCCTGGGGACCCACGCGGCCGCGGATCCACCCCGGCGGCGGATCACCGGCCGGCCGGTCCACCCCGGCCGGTCCACCCCAGCGACCCTCCGCGGGCGGCCGTGTCCACGGGCAGAGCCCTGCCGGGCCGCCGTACGCCCTGCCCAGGCCGCCCGCAGGCTGTCCCGGTCGCTCGCGGGCTGCCGCCGGCCGCCCGGCACCGCGCCCCGCAGCCGCGCGCTCCCGTACGCGCCCCCACCCCGCTCCGTACGCGCCCCCTGACGCCACGCACACGCTCCCGCCCCGCCCGTCCCGCCACCGCCCGCCGCGGACGGTGGCGAAGTGGTGGCGAACAGGGGTGCAAGAGGGGCGCAAGGGTGTTCGCCCGTAGCGGATGTAGAGGTCCCGCGCCGCATGGAGTGTGAATGCTTGGGGGTAAGAGACCGGTAGCGGGACCGGTGCCGGCGGACATCTGCGGTGCCAGGCGGTCCGCGGGCGGCGGAGGGAGGCGTATGACCAGGACGGCAGGGCGTTCGGCCCGCGTGTCGGGGAATGCGACGTTCGCCGTGGGCGTAGTCACGGTCCGGGTGGACGCCTGGCTCGCGGGAACATCGTCTCGCACCATCGGGTTGGAGCAGTTGTCGGCTGTTCGGGGCGGGAGGCCAGCGATCGCGCTCCCCGCGCGGGCGGGGGCGGCTCCCCGGGACGTCGGCAGTTGGAATGAGCTGTCCCGTGTCGCGGGACTAGCATGCGGAAGGACAGGGAGGGGACCGTCCCCGATCTGCCTGACCGCTCTGAGGAGCGATTAACGATGTTCGAGAGGTTCACCGACCGCGCGCGGCGGGTTGTCGTCCTGGCTCAGGAAGAGGCCCGGATGCTCAACCACAACTACATCGGCACCGAGCACATCCTCCTGGGCCTGATCCACGAGGGTGAGGGTGTCGCCGCTAAGGCCCTGGAGAGCCTCGGGATTTCGCTCGAGGCGGTCCGCCAGCAGGTGGAGGAGATCATCGGCCAGGGCCAGCAGGCCCCGTCCGGTCACATCCCCTTCACGCCCCGTGCCAAGAAGGTCCTGGAGCTGTCGCTCCGCGAGGCCCTCCAGCTCGGCCACAACTACATCGGCACCGAGCACATCCTGCTCGGCCTGATCCGCGAGGGCGAGGGCGTCGCCGCCCAGGTCCTCGTGAAGCTGGGCGCCGACCTCAACCGGGTGCGCCAGCAGGTCATCCAGTTGCTCTCCGGCTACCAGGGCGGCAAGGAGGCCGCCACGGCCGGCGGCCCGTCCGAGGGCACGCCGTCCACGTCCCTGGTCCTCGACCAGTTCGGCCGCAACCTCACCCAGGCGGCCCGCGAGACCAAGCTCGACCCGGTCATCGGGCGCGAGAAGGAGATCGAGCGGGTCATGCAGGTGCTGTCCCGCCGCACCAAGAACAACCCGGTCCTCATCGGCGAGCCCGGCGTCGGCAAGACCGCCGTGGTCGAGGGCCTGGCCCAGGCCATCGTCAAGGGCGAGGTGCCCGAGACCCTGAAGGACAAGCACCTCTACACCCTGGACCTCGGCGCCCTGGTCGCCGGCTCCCGTTACCGCGGTGACTTCGAGGAGCGCCTGAAGAAGGTGCTCAAGGAGATCCGCACCCGCGGCGACATCATTCTGTTCATCGACGAGCTGCACACCCTGGTGGGCGCGGGCGCCGCCGAGGGCGCGATCGACGCCGCGAGCATCCTCAAGCCGATGCTGGCGCGCGGCGAGCTGCAGACCATCGGCGCCACCACGCTGGACGAGTACCGCAAGCACCTGGAGAAGGACGCGGCCCTGGAGCGCCGCTTCCAGCCCATCCAGGTCGCCGAGCCCTCGCTGCCGCACACCATCGAGATCCTCAAGGGTCTGCGCGACCGGTACGAGGCGCACCACCGCGTCTCCATCACCGACTCGGCGCTGGTCGCCGCGGCCACCCTGGCCGACCGGTACATCTCCGACCGCTTCCTGCCGGACAAGGCGATCGACCTCATCGACGAGGCCGGCTCCCGGATGCGCATCCGCCGCATGACCGCGCCGCCGGACCTGCGCGAGTTCGACGAGAAGATCGCCGACGTGCGCCGGGAGAAGGAGTCCGCGATCGACTCGCAGGACTTCGAGATGGCCGCGGGCCTGCGCGACAAGGAGAAGCAGCTCCTGGCCGCCAAGGCGAAGCGGGAGAAGGAGTGGAAGGCCGGCGACATGGACGTCGTCGCCGAGGTGGACGACGAGCTGATCGCCGAGGTCCTGGCCACGGCCACCGGCATCCCGGTGTTCAAGCTCACCGAGGAGGAGTCCTCCCGCCTGCTGCGCATGGAGGACGAGCTGCACAAGCGCGTCATCGGCCAGCGGGACGCCATCAAGGCGCTCTCCCAGGCCATCCGGCGCACCCGCGCGGGCCTGAAGGACCCCAAGCGGCCCGGTGGCTCGTTCATCTTCGCCGGCCCGTCCGGCGTCGGTAAGACGGAGCTGAGCAAGACCCTCGCCGAGTTCCTGTTCGGCGACGAGGACGCGCTGATCTCCCTCGACATGTCCGAGTTCAGCGAGAAGCACACCGTCTCGCGGCTGTTCGGCTCCCCGCCCGGATACGTGGGCTACGAGGAGGGCGGCCAGCTCACCGAGAAGGTGCGCCGCAAGCCGTTCTCCGTGGTCCTCTTCGACGAGGTCGAGAAGGCCCACCCGGACATCTTCAACTCGCTGCTCCAGATCCTGGAGGACGGTCGCCTGACCGACTCCCAGGGCCGGGTCGTGGACTTCAAGAACACGGTCATCATCATGACGACCAACCTCGGCACCCGGGACATCTCCAAGGGCTTCAACCTGGGCTTCGCCGCCCAGGGCGACGTGAAGACCGGCTACGAGCGGATGAAGGCCAAGGTCAACGAGGAGCTGAAGCAGCACTTCCGCCCCGAGTTCCTCAACCGCGTGGACGACACGGTCGTCTTCCACCAGCTCTCGCAGGAAGACATCATCCAGATTGTCGACCTGATGCTGGCCAAGGTGGACGAGCGGCTGAAGGACCGCGACATGGGCATCGAGCTCAGCGGCGAGGCCAAGAAGCTGCTCGCGACCAAGGGCTACGACCCGGTGCTGGGCGCCCGGCCGCTGCGCCGGACCATCCAGCGCGAGATCGAGGACACGCTCTCCGAGAAGATCCTCTTCGGCGAGCTGCGCCCCGGTCACATCGTGGTCGTGGACACCGAGGGCGAGGGCGACGCGAAGACGTTCACCTTCCGCGGCGAGGAGAAGTCCGCCCTGCCGGACACGCCGCCGATCGAGTCGGCGACGGGCAGCGCGGGGCCGAACCTCAGCAAGGACGCCTAGTAGCACGCGGCAGGCCGTAAGGCCGACCGTAAGCCGCAGGGGCCCGCCCTGGACCGTTCGTACGTGCGTACGGCGGCCGGGGCGGGCCCCTCGGCATGCCCGCGGGCGGGCCGTACGAGCAGCCTCCGGCCCGTACGGCCCGTACGAGCGGGGTGTCAGACGTCGCGGGCCGGGCCGCCGGGGGAGGAGGCAGGCCGGGGCGCCTGGTCGCGGTACCACCGGCCCCACGTGTCCAGCAGCTCCGTGATCTGCTCCAGGCTGCGCCCGGTGTCCGACAGCGCGTACTCGACCTTCGGCGGCGCCTCCCGGTAGACCGTCCGCACGATCAGCCCGTCCGCCTCCAGCTCGCGCAGCTGCCGGGTCAGCATCCGCTGCGTGACCCCCGGCAGCGCCCGCCGCAGCTCGCCGAAGCGCTGGGTGCCGGTGAAGAGCTGCTTGATGATGGCCAGCTTCCAGCGGCCGCCCAGCACCTCCATGGCGATCTCCACCGCGCACTGGTCCGGAGTGCCGTCCACCGGGCCCCGCACGGGCCCCACCTCCCCGTTCAGACCAGACAAGCGGCTGACCAGCATCGGTACCCCGGCTGGTACTACCGCACAAAAAAGACCGTACTTGTGAACACCGAACCGGCCCCACGATAGTCGCGGCATGGGAAACGGGATGCCGGACTCCGTCACGGCGGCGGCGCCACCGGGCCCGGCGCTACCGGGTGACGTCCCGCCGGACGCCGACGCCGACGCCGACGCCGACGCCGATGCCGACGCCGAGCCGCGCGATCCGCGGCGGTGGGCGGTGCTCGCGGTGCTGTGCGTGAGCCTGCTGCTGTGCGGCATCGACCTGACCGTCACCCACGGCGCGGTGCCCAGCCTCAGCCGCGAGCTGCACCCCAGCGGGGTGCAGCTGCTGTGGATCGTGGACATCTACTCGCTCACCCTCGCCGCGCTGCTGGTGACCTGCGGCACGCTGGGCGACCGCGTCGGCCGCAAGCGGCTGGTGCTGTCCGGGTTCGCGCTGTTCGGCCTGGCGTCGGCCGCCGCCGCCCTGTCCCGCACCACGACCGAGCTGATCCTGGCCCGGGTGGCCCTCGGCGCCGGCGCCGCGATGATCATGGCGTCGACGGTGGCGATCATCCGGGTGGTCTTCACCGACGACCGGGAGCGGGCCACGGCCATCGGCGTCTGGACCTCCGCGCACAGCGTGGGCGCCACCATCGGGCCGCTGGTCGGCGGCGCGCTGCTCCAGCACTGGTGGTGGGGCTCGGTCTTCCTGGTCAACGTGCCGATCATCGCCGTCATCCTGCTGGTGGGCGCCCGCGTGATCCCCGAGTCGCGCAACCCCGCGCCGCGCCCGTGGGACCTGGCCGGCGTCGCCCTGTCGATCACCGGCCTGGCGGCGGCGGTGTACGCGCTGAAGCAGGCCGGCGAGCAGGTGGGCGTCGACGTGGCGGTCGCGGTGTGCGCGGTCGCGGGCGCCGGGCTGCTGACCGCCTTCGTGGCGCGGCAGCGGCGGCTGGCCCACCCCCTGCTGGACTTCACGCTCTTCGCCGACCGGCGCTTCACCGCCGCCACCCTGTGCGTCATCGGCTGCTTCGGCAGCTACACGGCGCTGCTGTTCTTCTTCACCCAGTGGTTCCAGCAGGTCGGCGGCTACTCGCCGCTGCACGCCGGGCTGGTCCTGATGCCGCTGGCCGCCTCCAGCGCGGTCGGCGCGGTGCTCGCGCCGTGGGCCGCGCACCGCTGGGGCAACCGGTGGGCGGTCACCGGCGCGCTCGCCCTGTTCGCCGCCGCGCCGGCGTTCCTGACCGCCTGCGGCGGGCCCGGGCACCACGGCGTCGTGATCGTCACGCTCGTGGCCTCCGGCGTCGGCGCGGGCGTGGTCATGACCCTGGGCGCCGACTCGATCATGGCCTCGGCCGACCCGCACCGGGCGGGCGAGGCGGCCGCGATCCAGGAGACGTCGTTCGAGCTGGGCGCGGGCCTGGGCGTCGCCGTCCTCGGCACGGCGCTCGCCGCCACGTACCGCACGGCCCTGCCGTCCGTCTCCGGCGTGCCGGGCGCGGACCGCGACCACGCGCGGGAGTCCATCGGGGACGCCTACGATGTCGCCGACCGGCTCGGCCCGCCGGCCGCGGGCCTGCTGCGCCAGGCCGCGCGGCACGCGTACGACCAGGGGTTCACCGTGGTCATGCTGGCGGCCACGGCGGTGCTCGCGCTGACCGCCGCGCTCGCCGCCGTCATGCTCCGGCCCGCCGCGCCGCACGGGGCGGGCCCGGAAGGCGACGGGGCGCCGAGGGCCGACCCGTGACCCGGGCGATGCCGACCCCGCGCGTACGGCGTACGGCAGGCCGCGCGCCGCCGGTACGACCGCGCGTACGGTCGGCATCGGCGTACGACCGGCGCGTACGCCCGCCGTACGGGCGGCCCCGCACCGGAAGCCCGTAGGGCGCGCCCCCGGACAGCCACGGGCGGGCGCGCGGCGGGTGCGCCACCGCGCGCCCGCCCGTGGCGCCACGCGCCCGCCCGCGCCAGAGGGCGTACGAGCCGGTCGCGCACCGCGGCGCGGGGCGAGGCGGTCAGGAGGGCGTGCTACGTCCGGGCCGCACCAGCCCGTACCCCTCCCGTACGAGCGCGACGGCCTGCGAGACCACGTGCCAGAACAGCTTCTCGCCCAGCTCCGCGCTGGAGCCGGAGGTCGAGGAGAGCACGCCCTGGTTGGTCGTCCGCGCCACGTCCACCGGGTGCAGGTACAGGCCCGCCCGCGGCGGGCGGTCGTGGTCCGGCCGCAGGTCGGAGACCAGGTCGGGGCGGAGGAAGAGCATGAGGCTGGTCTCGGTGAGCCCGGCGTGCTCGGCGTGCCAGCCGGGGAAGTCGCCGACCTCGGCGCGCAACCAGGAGTCCTCCACCAGGCTCCACCAGCTGAACGCGACGATCTCCTTGCCCTCCGCGAGCCCGCGCTCGCGCAGGTCGTCCAGGGCCTCGAAGACGAACGGCTCGTTCTTGTAGTGGCCGTTGACGACGATCAGCCGCTCGAACGGCAGCGCGGCCAGCGAGCGGGCCGCCTCGCGCAGGAACCGTACGAGCGAGTCGCCGCTGACGTACAGCGTGCCGGGGAAGGCCAGCCCGCCGCCGCTCGTCGGCAGCGAGCGGGCCGCCACGGCCTGCACGGGCAGCGTGAAACCGTCCAGCTCGTACGCGATCTGGCGGGCGAACTCCTCGGCGAGCACGGCGTCCACGGACAGCGGCAGGTGCGGGCCGTGCTGCTCGATGGCCCCGATCGGCCAGACCACCGTGCGGCCGCGCAGCCGCTCGGCATACACGGCGGTGCGGGTGGAGCAACACCGTGCCAGCGGCGAGGATTTCGTGTCAACGGACCGACTTGTACACGGGTGAGCACGCCGACGAGCAGGCTGGACCAGCCTGCTGACGGCCCGTGGCGGGAGGGATGAGGCGGTGGCCTTACCTGCGTCCAGTGCGGCCACACCGCCAACGCCGATCAGGTCGGTGCACTCAACGTCGCTATCAGGGCCGGGCTGGTCCTTCCCGACGTGGCCTAGCCACCGACAGGAGAAGCCCCCCGGATTCATCCAGGGGGAGGAGTCACCTGGATGTCCAGCCAGCGCAGCAGGGCGCGGCCGCCCTCGGTGAACCGCAGGGAGGGGTCGCGGCGCAGGCTCTGGAGCCTGGTCAGCTCGCTGTCCCGAGGCGGGTCTTCGCGCGCGGCCGGGCCGGGGTCGGCCGGGCGGCCGTCCGGGCCGAGGGGCCAGGGCCCGAGCCCGGCGGCAGCGGCCTGCCCGACGACCGGCCCCACGGTCTGCCGCTCGGCCGTCCGCAGCTCGGCGGCGCGCTGCTTGGCGGGCACCGGATCCTCGCCCCGGCGCAGCCGCTGCCGTACGTCCGCGACCGTGCCCAGCGACACTCCGGCGGACTTGGCGATCTGCCGCAGCGGCGCGTCGGGGTGGCGGACCAGCAGCTCACCGGCCCGCCGCCGCCCGTCGGCGACGTTCAGCGGCCGCAGCCGCCCGTCCCGGCCGACCCGTACGTTCGACTGTGGAACCTTCCCGCTTGAACGCCGCCGGACGGCCGCCACTGTCTTCGCGGTGAGCCCGGTGGCCGACGCGATCGCCCGGTCCGACCAGTACGGATGCGACCGGATGATGCGCTCGGCGGCGGCCGTACGGTCGGCGAGCGACAGCGGCAGCCCGTGCGCGGTGTTCGCCTCCACTGCGAGCACGAACGCCTCCCGCTCGTCCCCGTCGAAGAACTCCGCCTCGATGTCCCGCCGCCCGCGCAGCAGCGCGGCCCGCACCCGGTGCATGCCGTCGATGACGCGCATGGTCGACCGGTGCACGAGGATCGGCCGCAGCTCGGCGCCGCACTCGGCGAGGGTGCGGACGTGGTCGGGGTCCTCGCCCGCCGTCCGGGGGGGAGTCGGCGGGGAGCAGGCAGGCGATGGAGATGGACACCGGCGTGGAGCGCTCGCCGGTGTGACCGCTGGACTCCGCCGCCCGCACCATGTCTTCCTCCCCGGGCGTGTTCGCATTTGTTGGATCTTGCCGAGCCTTAGGAGCTTAAAGGCTGTCCCGCAATCCCTGGCGGGCTCCCGACGCCAGCTACGGCCACTCGCGGCGTTGGCGAAACGTCCGAATAGAACCACTATTCGGACGCTCCGCCGCCTTGCGATTGACCGCATCTGACGCCGCTCGCTGATCCACCAGGGATTACGGGACAGCCTTTAGGTGGGGGTCGGTGGGGCGGGCGAACCGGGCTTCCGGTGTCGTGGACACCCTGCGTAGTTCATGTGATTGACATGCGCGGGGTGGTGAACGGGGTGGCCGGGTGGTATGGGGGAGCGCGGAAGTGGCTGCAAGCTACACAAGTGGGGTGGGGAGTTGGTTTCCGGTTCACCAGGAATGCGTATGGGAATCGTCGGGTGCGGTTTCCTGGATACGGACGGTGAAAGCGGGCGAGCGGGCGGGTGGGGGAATCCTGACCTGATTTTTGACAGCTTTTTGACGGGCGGGGACGCGGTGGTGGTGGGTGGCTACGGCTCGGGGCCGTCGGGAATGCCCATACGCACGCGGGGTGCCCTGCCAGGGATCACCGTCACCTTGGCGCCCTCATGCCGGAGGGCGCGGGACACGTCTCGGCCGTTGACGTGGACCCATCGGAGATCGGGCAGTCGGCGCAGCGGCGTGAGGTCCAGTCCGTCGGCGCCCGGCGTGTCGATCGCCAGCGACAGGTGGCGCAGGCGGGGGAACGACTCCGCCAGCCACCGGCAGTCCACGGTGCCGAGTGCCGAGAAGTACAGCGTGTGCAGGTGCGGTGGGCACACCGCCGGCCGCTGGGGCTGGAGGTAAGTCGGAAGGTCGAGGTGCAGGCTTACCAGCGTCTCCAGTCGCTCCAGCCCGGCCAGCGGTCTCCCGTGCTCCGGCGACAGGACGCCGGAGCAATTTCTCAGGGTGAGTCTCCGCAGGCGGGGGAAGGCGCCGAGGAACGCCAGATCGCTGACCGCGTGGTTGTGACGCAGCCGCAGGTGGGTCAGTCCGCCCGGCAGGAGGTCGAGCAGGCTTTCCGGCCCGAAGGCTCCCTCCACCTGCATCCTGGGACGGCCGCCCGCCTCGCGCAGGAGCCGCAGCTCCGCCTCGCTGCCGGCCACGAAATACAGTTCGTCCGGGTCGAGTCTCGACACCACCTCGGCGAAGTACCGCTCGGTGTCGAAGCGCGACCAGGCATACGTGAGCTGCGCGCGGACCGCGAGGCTGGGATGGCCGCAGAACTGTCGCAGGTAAGCGATGGCGGCGTCCGTACGGAGGTGGGAGGCGGCGACCACGCAGACCGTCGCCGTCTTCTCGTCCAGGCCGCCCGGCGGCGGCAGGAGTTCGAGGACCAGAGGCCCCACCTCGGCGAGCTTCCGGGCCTGTTCCAGGTCCCTGGGCGGAACCAGCGAGGCCGCCTGTCGCACCACATCTTCCCTGACCGTCGCGTCCAGCTCCGGCGCCTGCTCCAGGCACGCCATGGCCAGCAGCGTCGTCCGGGTGCGGCCACGCCTGCCGCTCCGTGCCCGGTCCAGCAGCCTGTGCAACAGCTCGGCCCGTTCGCGCGGGCGCGCGTGCGCCACCGCGAGCCGGATCACGTCCTCCCACTGCGCGTCGTCGGCGTTCCGGACCAGCAGCCCCCAGTCGCCCTCCTCCACGGCGGCCTTGGCGCCCAGGTAGTCCTGGAAGGTCCGGTGCACGAAGTCGACCGTGTCGGCGGACGGCTGGCGCAGCAGGCCAGTACGCAGCACCAGATGCCGCAGGATCGCCTCGGCGTCGCCCAGCGCGCTCGCGGCGGGCACCGACGGCAGCGCGGTGCCGATGATTCGCACCGCTTCACCCCGATCCAGCTCGGCCTCGCCGTTGCGGATGAGGTAGTACGCGAGCCGCTGGAGGAGCTGGATCTGCGGCTCCTCGTCCAACTGCGGATCGCCGGGAGCGTGCACGCCGCGCTCGGTGTCGCGGCGCGACAGCAGCATGGTGAGCGCCGCGTCGTACAGCGCCTTGCGGCCGGGCGGCAGGTAGCCGCGCCGCGCCCGGTGCAGCGCGCAGATCAGGCCGCACATCAGGGGGTTGGTGGCCAGCCGGGCGAGGTCCTGCTTGGTGCGTACGGCCGTGTGCAGGGCCGCCTGGTAACCGTCCAGGGCCGCGCGCTCCTCGTCCGTTCGACAGGTGGCGCGCGCGGCGTCGTGCCAGCGGTCGATGAACGCGGCGATGTCGTCCCGGCTCATCGGCGACAGGGTGAACTCGGTGAACCCCTGTCCGGCCAGCCAGTCCTCGGCCACGGCCGAGGGGCGCGAGGTGACCAGCCACAGGTTGCCCGGGTAGGCGAGCAGCAGGTCGCTCAGCCAGGCCCGGACGCGCTCCCGGTCGCGCTCGGGTATCTCGTCGATGCCGTCGACCAGCAGCAGGCCGCGCCGGGCGGTCAGCACCCGGTCCGCCCAGCCTGCGGGCTGTGCGCCTGCCAGCGGGCTGTTGACGGCGGCCAGGAAGTGGGTGGGATCGGGCAGGCTGTCTTTCCGGGCGATGGTGCGCAGGGGCAGTACGAACGGCACTCGGCCGATCAGCTGCTCCATGCCACGCGGCGGCTCCAGCCGGGCGGCGCATACGGCGAGCCACTGCACGAGCGTTGTCTTGCCCGAGCCCGCCACGCCGCGCAGCAGCACCCGGTCACGGCCCGCGAGCGCCTGGTCGGCGGGCTGCGGCGCCTCCGGGGCGCCCCGTTCCGAGACCGCCTCCAGGCTCAGGTACGCCGCGTCCAGCGGCCAGGTAGCCTCCGAGCGGTCGACGTCGATACCGAAGATGGTCAGCGTGCCGTACTTTCCCGCGACATACGCGGCGTACCGCTGCTCGAAGTCGGCTGTCTCCGCGGACTGCGGCGGTGTGCGCTCGATCAGGATGTCGACCTTGACGATCAGGTCGGCGAGCTGGCGGCTCTGCTCGACCAGCGTTCGGGCGACAAAGCTGGAGCGCTGCGTGAAGAAGTGCAGGATGTGCCTGCACGCGGAGTCGAGCAGCTGGTCGTAGAAAAGGTTCGCGTCGTGGGACAGGATCGCGTCGGGGCGGCCGGCCGAGCGGCACAGATCCCGGGTCAGGCCGAGGACGCCCAGCCGCACGGCCTGTACGTCGTCCATGGCCAGGTCGCCCAGCGCCGCCAGAGTCCGGGCGAGGGCCATGGCCACGATCACGTCCTCATCGGCCGGGCACGGCCGCTCGCCGGGCCCCGCCGCCTTGATCGCCCGCGCCACCAGTTCCTTCGCCAGCTTCTCCAGGTCCCTGTCGGTCAGCGTCCGCTTCTCGCCGCGGAACGACACCAGCGACGACACCCGCACCGGCCTGTCCACCAGCCCCGCGCCCGGCCCGTCCGCCACGAACAGCTTCCTGACCAGCGGCGCCACGGCGCTGGACGCCAGCCGAGCGCCGATGACTGCGGCATCCATGTCCCATCCCCCCGATGGCGTGGTCCGACCCTGGCCCGACAGGTTACAGCCCGTGGCTGACACAGGACCCAGAGGAGTGCGTTACCCGCCGCCCGGTGCGGGCAACCGCGCGTTCCCGTGCGCTCGGCGGTGATATGCCGCACAGCCGGAAACCGGCCTACTAGCGGGAATAGAAGCAGGCCCGAGAAACGCCACCGCCGTCAATTCCCGGAATCTCCGGAAGTGGCCGCGCCGCCTGATCATTTGTACCGTCCGCGCTACGGCCCAGGATAGTAGGAGGGCCGCTTGGCCGTGCGGCCGCCACCGGTTACCAAGGATGAGCCGTCCCGGACCGCTCCCGGGACCCGCTCATTTCCCCGGAGGTAGTTAGCCGTAATGCTGAAGCGTGCCAAGACCCGACATTCGAGCAACCTCGCCGACACGTCCGCCAAGCACACCCGTACGACCGTCCTGGGCGTCGGACTCGGTGCCGCGCTCGCGCTCGGAGCCGGTGCCGGGGTGGCGCTGGCCGGGCAGGGGCCGTCGGACCACGTGGCGTCCGTGACGTCGTCGAGCGCGCTCGGCCGGGCCGTGGACCAGCATGCCGACGTGGACCAGCAGGCCGTGCAGAAGCAGGCCGCCGCGCAGCACAAGGCCGCCGAGAAGGAGGCCGCCGCCAAGCGGGAGGCGCAGCGGGACGCCAGGCTGGCGGCGCAGAAGGCAGCCAAGAAGGCCGCGGCCAAGAAGGCGGCGAAGAAGGCCGCCGCGCGAAAGGCGGCGCGCCACAATCCGCACGCCTGGATAACCCCGGTCGCGTCCTACGCCGTCGGCTCGACTTTCGGTATCGACGGCAGCCACTGGAAGCACAAGCACAGCGGCCAGGATTTCGTCGTGCCCACCGGCACCCGGGTCGACGCCGTGCACGGCGGCACCGTCGTCAAGGCGGGCGGCAACGGCGCGGGCGACGGTCCCGCGTACGGCAACGCCATCGTGATCCGGCACGCCGACAACACGTACTCGCAGTACGCGCACCTGTCGAAGGTCGAGGTCCACGTGGGCCAGAAGGTGAAGACCGGGCAGGAGATCGGCCGCGCGGGCAGCACGGGCAATTCCACCGGCCCGCACCTGCACTTCGAGATCCGTACGACCCCGAACTACGGGTCCGGCGTCGAGCCGCTGGACTTCCTGCGCCACCACCACGTGAAGGTCTGACCCGAGGCGCGGGGCGCCGACCACCCCGTACGGCGGTGCCCCTCAGCCCGGTCAGCCCGGTCAGCCCGGTCAGCCCGGTCAGTCCGGTCAGTCCGGTCAGTCCGGTCAGTCCGGTCAGTCCGGCACGTTGATCACCGGGAAGCTGCCCGTGTTCGTCGGCGCCGACTCCGGCAGCCACAGCACCGCCACCGCGCCCGTCCCGCCGTCGACCGCCGGCTCGGCGTTCCGGAAGGTCAGGCGCGCGCCCAGCACGCGCGCCTGGCCCGCGGCGATGGTCAGCCCCAGCCCGTGGCCCTTCCCGGCCCGGTCCTCGCGGCCCGTACGGAACCGGCTCGGGCCGTCCCGCAGCAGCGCCGCCGGGAATCCGGGGCCGTGGTCGCGCACCCGCAGCAGCCTGCCCTCGACGGTCACCTCGACCGGGGGCCTGCCGTACTTGGCGGAGTTGGCCAGCAGGTTGCCGAGGATGCGTTCCAGGCGGCGCGGGTCGGTGCTGACGTGCGCGTCCTGCACCAGCCGGACTTCCGCGTCCGGGGCCATGATCCGCACCCGGCGGGCCACGAACTCGGCCAGCTCGATCTCCTGGAGTTCGGCGCGCTCGGCGAACCCGTCGAGCCGGGCGACCTCCAGCACGTCCTCCACGAGCTGCCGCATGGCCTGCGCCCGGTCCCGTACCAGCTCCGTGGGCCGCCCCTCGGGCAGCAGCTCGGCGGCGGTGAGCAGCCCGGTCACCGGCGTGCGCAGCTCGTGCGCGATGTCGGCGGTGACCCGCCGCTCGGCCTCCAGCCGCCGTTGCAGCGCCTCGGCCATGCCGTCGACGGCCCGCGCGAGGTCGTCGGTCTCGTCCCGGACCCGGCCGCCGATGGCCTCCCGCACCCGTACCTCCGAGTCGCCCTCGGCGAGCCTGCGCGCGGCCGTGGCCGCCTTCCGCAGCCGCCGCGACAGCTGCTCGCCGATGAGCACGCCCAGCGCGATGCCGCACACCACCACCGACACCGAGCCGATGACCAGGGCGCGGTCGAGGTCGTCCAGGACGGTGAAGCGGTCCGCGAAGCGGCTGTGCACCGACAGCACGTGGCCGTCGCCCAGCGGCACCGCCGCCCACACCTCGGGCGCGCCGCTGCCCTTGTCCTCCAGGTACGTGGCGCGCAGGCCCTGCTCGACCTCGTCCCTCAGCTGCGGAGGCAGCCGCGGGTCGTCGATCTTAGCGTCGAACTGGGGGTAACCGGTCTTCTTGTACCACTTCTGGGCGACCTGCACCCGCTCGTCCATCACGTCGCGGCTGTTGTCGAGCATGGACACGCGCGCGGCGTTGTGCACCACCAGGCTCAGCGCGACGGCGACGAGCGCGCTGACCGCGGCGATGGACAGGCTGACCTTCCATCGCAGGCCGGAGCGCAGGGCCAGGTTCACCACGCGGTCCCTTCAGCCCCTGAGCTTGTAGCCGAAGCCACGGACCGTCTCGATCCGGTCCTGGCCGATCTTGCCGCGCAGCCGCTGGACGTGGACGTCCACCACGCGCGTGTCGCCGCCCCAGCCGTAGTCCCAGACGCGCTCCAGCAGGCGGTCCCGGGACAGCACCGTCCCGGGCGCGGCGGAGAACTCCAGCAGCAGCCGCATCTCCGTCGGCGTCAGCGCCACCTGCGCCCCGGCCCGGCGCACCTCCATGCCCTCCGGGTCCACCTCCAGGTCGCCGAACCGCAGCACCGGGCCGCCGCCCTCGCGCGCGCCCGGAGCCTCCGCGGGTCCGCGGGCCGCGCCGCCGCCCGCTCCGCTGGCGTGTCCGAAGCGGCGCAGCACCGCGCGGATGCGGGCGACGAGCACGGCGCCGTCGAACGGCTTGGTCACGTAGTCGTCGGCGCCCGCCTCCAGGCCCAGCACCACGTCGATCGAGTCGGCCCGCGCGGACAGCATGATCACCGGCACGGTCGACTCGTCCCGGATGCGGCGGCACAGGCTGACCCCGTCGAGCCCCGGGACCATCACGTCCAGCAGCGCGATGTCCGGCCGGTCGGCCCGGAACCGCTCCAGACCGGTCAGGCCGTCGGGCGCGGCGGTCACCACGAAGCCGTCGCGCTCCAGGGCGAGCTGGGTGGCCTCCCGGATGACGTCGTCGTCCTCCACGAAGAGCACATGGGTTTCGGCCACGGCCGTATCTCACTCCGTCGGGTCTGTCGTCGTTCGTGGTTCGTGTGCGTCACGCGCCTGCCGCGGCGCCAGGGCGTCAGCCGGACGACGGCACGGGCAGGAGCGAGGCGGAGCCGTCGTCGTCCTCGTCGGCCTTGCCGTAGTCGGTG
Source organism: Streptomyces sp. B1866 (assembly GCF_031932565.1). Taxonomy (NCBI): domain Bacteria; kingdom Bacillati; phylum Actinomycetota; class Actinomycetes; order Kitasatosporales; family Streptomycetaceae; genus Streptomyces; species Streptomyces sp. B1866. The sequence goes on along the minus strand of NZ_JAVSCF010000043.1, from coordinate 13,800 downwards.
TACGAGTGCCCGGCCCGGGTGAACCGCTGGGCCGCCGCCGACCAGCGGTAGGTGTCCACCTCCTCGCCGGACGGACAGCAGGTCGCGTCGCCCGCGTCGTACACCAGCCGGGTCAGCCGCAGCTCGGCCCGGTCCGCCTCGGCGTAGACGGGCAGCTGCTCGTCCGCGAAGACGTTCTCGTACCCCTGGGCCGTCCGGCGGTATACGTACGAGCCTATCCCGATGCCGTTGGCGCACGTCATCACGTTGACGACGACATCGGAGGCGGAGCCTCCGGTCAGCTTCACGTAGGCCACGTCGACCACGTACGCGCCGGAGGCCTCCGGCCGCGGCTGCTCCCCGGCGGACGCGCCCGCCCGCGCCGTCCGCTCGGGGGCCGCGGGCACGGCGGACTCCGGCGGGCAGGGCCGCAGGTGCGCCTTCAGCTTCGCGCCGACCTTGGGGTCGTCCTTCAGCAGCGCGACCGCGTCCACCCGGCGGCCGCCGGAGGGGTTGGAGGTGTCGGCTCCCGGTTCGCCCGAGTGGGCCGGGGCCGAGACGGCCCGCGCGGGACCCTCCTGGCGTACGCCGCCGCTGCCGCAGCTCACGAGGGTGAGGGCCGCGGTCCCGGCGAGCGCGACGACCGCGCCGCAGGAGACCAGGACGGAGCGGGAGGCCCGGGGCGCCCTGAAGAGGCGCAGGGGGCGGAGGGGCCCGGTGGCCCGGGGCGTGCGCGGCTCGCCGGGCTCGCGGGCCGGGACCGGCGGGCCGGGCGGGACGGCTGCGCACGGCCCGGTTCCGGAGAGCCCGGCCTCGGCGGATCCGCCCTCGGACGCCTTGGCCGCGGCGACTCCGGCGAGGCCGGTGCTCCGTCTGAGTCGGCTGACGCGGGTGAGCCGTAGGAGCCTGGTGAGCCTGGCGGGACCGGTGGGTTTGGCGGGCCCGGTGGGGCTCTCCGGCTCGCCGGGCAGTCCTGCCGAGCCGCCGGGTTCGGCCGAGCCGCCGGGTTCGGCCTTGGTCAGGCCGCGCACCGGTCCGGCTCCCGGTCGTGCCGCGCCGCGCGCGCGGGTACGCCCGCGGAGATGCCCGCCGCGGCGCCCGCCGTACGGCCGCGCCCGACGGCCGCCCGGCCGGGCCTGGGCCGGGCCGTGCCCGTACGGGCCGCCGCCGTCCGCGCGGCGGCGCGCCCGCGCCCGGCGTGCTCGTACCCCTCGGCGTCTCGGCTCTCCAGCTCCTCCCGGAGCCGGGCCAGCGCCCGGTGCAGCGTGCTCTTGACCGTGCCGGTCGACATCCCGAGCGCCTCCGCGGTCTCCTCGGTGGTCATCTGCTCCCAGTGTCGCAGCACGACCACGCTCCGCTGCTTCGGAGCCAGCACGTCGAGGACGTCCAGCAGCAGGGCCCGGTCGGCGTACTGCTTGCTGCCGTCCTCCACGCGCACGTCCGGCAGCTGGGCGGTCGGCACCTCGTCCAGCTTCCGGGCCCGCCACCACTCCGTACGGGTATTGATCATCACACGGCGCAGGTAGGCGTCGGCGAGGGACTTGTCCGCGATGCCCTCCCAGCGGCCGTACGTGCGCACCAGCGCGGTCTGGAGCAGGTCCTGCGCGTCGACGGGGTCGGGGACCAGGCGGCGCGCGCTGCGCAGCAGGGCGTCCTGCCGGTTGCGTACGTACTCCTCGAAGTCCAGCCCGCCGTCCAGTACCGCGCCGCTGCTGGTCATCCCAGCCTCCATTCCCACCGTCTCCCCGCGTCGTACGCCGCGGTCGACGGCGGCGCGAGGGGGACGCTACGGACGGGCTGTTGCGGCCCGCCCCGCAACAGGGCTGCGGGCGGCGCACAGTCGCCCATAGGTTTGGTAACGGGGGTGTAGCCGCCCGGCAGCTTCGCGTGAGCGGCGGCGGAGGGGACGGCACGAGCCCGCGACCGGGCGGGGACTGGCCGGGCGGCGGGTCCGGCCTGGCGGCGGCGGGCCCGACCGGGAGCGGAGCGGCGCGCGGCCCGGCTCTCAGCTCAGCGGCAGCCGGTAGTGCCCGTTCTCCAGCGGCTCCACCAGGCCGTCCGCGACCAGCCCGTCCAGCGCGCGGGCGCGCCGCACCGGCTCGTCCCACACCCGGTCCAGCACCGCGCGCGGCACCGGCCCGTCCGCCTCGCGCAGCACGGCGAGCAGCTTGCCGCGCACCTGCCGGTCCGTGCCCGCGTACGTCTGGCCCCGGCGCGGCGGCCCGGCGTGCGCCGGAGAACCGGCCGCCCGCCACGCGCAGCGCGCCGCGATCGGGCAGCGCGCGCACCCGGGCGTGCGCGCCGTGCACACCAGTGCGCCCAGCTCCATCGTGGCCGCCGCCCACCGCGCGGCCGTGGCCTCGTCGTCGGGCAGCAGCGCGGCGGCGAGCCGACGCTCGGCGGCGGTGGTGGCGTTCGGCGGGTACTGCACGCCGGTCACCGCGCGGGCCAGCACGCGGCGGACGTTGGTGTCCAGCACGGCGTGCCGCTGCCCGTACGCGAAGGACGCGACGGCCGCCGCCGTGTACTCGCCGACCCCGGGCAGGGCCAGCAGCTCGGCGTGGTCGGCCGGTACGTCGCCGCCGTGCCCCTCCCGTATGGCCACGGCCGCACCGTGCAGCCGCAGCGCCCGCCGCGGATACCCCAGCCGCCCCCAGGCGCGTACGGCCTCCCCGGGCGGCTCGGCGGCCAGGTCGGCCGGACGCGGCCAGCGGGCCAGCCACTGCTCGTAGACGGGCAGCACCCGGCTCACCGGCGTCTGCTGGAGCATGAACTCACTGACCATCACCCCCCAGGCCCCGGCCTCCGGCCGCCGCCAGGGAAGGTCCCGGGCGTGCGCGCCGAACCAGTCGATGACGGGCCGGTGCAGCGCGGCGGCTTCGGCCGGGTGGGCGTCGTCGGCGGGAGCAGCGGTGTGCGCGGGAGTGGCAGTCATGGCACCGCCGATCCTGGCACGGCCCCGCCCGGCCGGTGAAACGCCCGGCGCCACGCGGGTCCGGGCCGCGCGCCCCGGCCCGGGCCCTGGGTTCGGCCCTCACCCCTGGCGGGCGGCGCCGTCCGGCCAGACGACGTCCACGGGGATTCCGGCCGCGCGGGCCTGGGCGACCACGTCGGCGGCGCCGCCGCCCTTGCCGGTGGGCGGCTGCCCGTTCCAGCGGGGCGTGCGAGGTGGTCGCGCGCCTGCCGGTCGGCTGTCCACCCGGGCCCCGGCGAACCGGGTCGCCCGGGCGACCGCCCGTTCGGAAGCATGACGATGCGCTGCTTCACTCCCTGACCTGCATGAGCAGGAGATCGTAGACAGGGCCATCCTGAGCGTTTCGGTAGGGACCGGCGTAGCGGTACCCGAGCCGGTGGTAGAGAGCATGTCCGCGCTCGTTGGGCGGAAGCACCAACAGGGAAGACCACTGCGGGGCAATGGCTTTGAGAAGCTCCGCGTGAATGCGTGAGCCTACGCCCTGGGACTGCCACGGTGGACGCACCGCGAGTTCGCACAGTCCCATGAGCCGCCCCTGGCGGACGGGCTCCGGGATCTTCGGCAGGAGGTCGCGGCCGAACCAGTACTCCGGAGTGCAGGGGAAGGCGTATCCGAAACCGACCATCGTGCCCGCGCTATAAGCGGCGACGAGCACGAAGCCCTGGTGCTTGAGGTGGCCCGCGACCTGGCGGTGGAGGGCGGCCACGGACAGGTCGGCAGTGGCTTCTTCAGGATTCTGCATGAGCTCCGGATGGGCATCGGCCCAGACTTCACCGAGAGTATCGATCAGCGGATGGATCTGAGCTGGCAAGTACGCACGGAAAACGATGCCAGCATCTATGCAGGAACCCATAGTTATCCTCCTGAAGGGTGTTTGGCGATACTGCGGTACTCATCCAGCCAGTCAGCGGCAACTTGAACACGCGCATGGCGTTGAAGCGCACCGGCAATGTTTCTCAGCGCCTTCAGAAGGCGATGAGACTTCACTTCCGGAACACGCGTCAGGACCTGCTTCGCGGCCTCGACGGAAGCTTCCAGATCGGGGCGGTCCCGCAGGGCGTGATGTACGGCGACATCCGCAGCGTAAAGGGCGCGGTTACGCGCAAAACCTGTCCCGTGGAGCAGAACCGCCTGCTCGGCGCCCGCAGCGGCTCGGGCCTGCTGACCCAGGTCGGCGCGGCACAGCGACTCCAGTCCAGCCAGCTCAGCAGGGGTGAAGAACTCCAGCCAGTCGGGATCCGCCTCCCGGGGGCCCTGCGAGTAGAGGTCGTGGGCACGGATGACGGCCTGGTCGGTCGCTGACGTATCGCCCATCAACGCCCAGCCACAGGCTTCGCGCATATGGAACAGGGCGAGCATCTGAGGGGACCCCAGGGCGCGTGCGGCGCTCTGAGCGGCCTGCGCGGCAGAGATCGCCTCCCGGGGGCGTCCGCTTGCCTTGGCCAGCAACGACAGGCAGCCGAACGCATGAGCCTCCAGACCGGCATTGTCCGCCATGCGCGCGGCGGCCAGAGCCTCGCCGTACAGGGACCGGGCATCTGCGGGCCTGCCCGAGTCGAAAGAAAGCCACCCGGTCGCGATAGCGAGGAAGCCGATCGCAGAGCGCAGGTTTTTCTCTGTGCGTTCCGTGTATGCGCCTTCTTGGAGCCATCGGTAGGCGGTATGGAGAGCACCGGTCGCATCTCGACGCAACGCCGCAGAGCCGTGATCGTGGTCATGTGCGTAGATCACGTTTACGGCTTTCGCGATGCTGCGCACCTCTCTTGCCCCCACGCGCCCCGAGGCGCTGTCGGCAGCGTCGATCGGTAAGGCAAGGGCGGTGCCATCGAAACAGAAGGTGCGCCGATCCACTGGCTCCTCCGGGTTGTCATCGTGATCGAACGTGATGACCGTACCTGTCGCCTGTCGTGGCGCAGGCGAGAAGCCCAGAGCTGCCATGTCCTCCCCGGTCAGCTTCGCCAGGATGCGCCGGTACACAGCCCGGGGGCACGCGACGTCTCCGTCCTCCCAGGTGGCGATGACACGAGGCGTGCAGCCGACGTTTTCGCCCATACGTTCGCCTTCCCGGTTGATGAGTGCCGCGAACTCCGTGCGACTCATCTGGAAGCGCTCGTCACGTACAGCTCGGATCCGCAGATTGGGCGTCTTCTTCCTCGCCACCACAGCCCCTTGCGTCGTCACCACTCCGACACCGAACGTAGCGCCGTTCGCCAACGCCGTTGGCGCGTATGCACGAACGAGGGAATCCGAGACCTCGATCTTGCATCGAAGATGCATCACCGAGCCATCGCTTTCGTGACGAGTGTCCCGGTTGCCTTGGTAGCGGCATCCCACGACAGCAGGAGGTCACGATGCCCTGTCTCAACCCCGGTGACGGAGCCGGGAGGTGCGAGCGGTGACCCGCTTCGGGCCGGGCCCCGGTCATACGCCTCAGAACCGAACCAGTCGAGCCGCCTTGGCCGACCCGGCCAGCGGTCTCACGACCGGGCCTCACCTGTGGGCGCCGCCGGGCGGGTGGGTGGCGGAGGCGCAGCCCGTGGGCGTGTGGTGGGACGCGGTACGGGTCCCGGCTTCGGTCGGTGAGCGGGCCCTACGGCTGCTCGGCGAGCAGACCGGGGCCGTCATCGCCGACCCGCCCGGCATCCGCCTCTACTGGCTGATCGGCACCGGCGCCGCCGACGCGTGGGACCACGGCGCGCTCCAGCCCGTACACCTCCTGCGCGCGCACAGCTTCCTCGTCGTGCCCCCGGCCCACCGCGTCACCGGACCCGGAGTCCACTGGCGCCTGCGACCCACCGCCGACCGCCGCCTGACCGAACCCCGCGCCCTGCACACCGCCCTGCGCATCGCCCTCACCCTCCACACCCAGGAGACCCCATGAACCCCTGGCACCTCTTCCGCCGCCGCATACACCCCCGCCGCGACGACAGCCCCCTGCCCCAGCCCCACCGCGCCCCCACCAGCTACCTCGAACGCCTCCTCTTCCCCACCGACACCCCACCCCGCCGCGCCCGGCGACGGCCCGACCCCGACGACCCACCCAGCTGAGCCCCCAGACCCCCGGGCGGGCCCTGCCACGACCCCGCCCGCCCGGGACCAAGCGGACGGCCGAGTCCTGTCCGACGCCGCCCGAAACCCGGCCCTCCCGGCGATCCCCCGCGCCGGAGGGCCGGGCCCCACCCCGGTGAGCTCCCGAGCCGGGGCACCCCGAGCGGGCGAGCCGCCGGGCGTCCGGTTCCCCGGCCGGGCGCGTACGAGGACCCGGCGGCTCGCCCTCGACCGGCCAGGGCCACCGCCCGCCGCAGGCGGTGGCCCTGGCCGGGCCACCCCGAGCGGGCCCGGCCGGACCGGCACCAGACCCGTGCGCCCCGTCCGCCTCACCGGCGCATCGACCGGAGCCTGGCTGATTTTCGTTCTTGCGACGGCTCTTGACCGACAGTCAGGATTCTCGGTCGGGTGATCGTGACCGACGAGTAAGCGGGACGGCCCACGAGTGGAGCGGGTTTCACCGGCCGGGCCGGAGCGTGGACCGTCCGAGCGCCCCGGCGACGGCCGTACGTGCCCGTCCCCTCAAGCGGATCCGGTGGAGAACGGCCGAGGGAGGAAGCCGACGTGTCGTTCGGGGCGGAGTGGACCGAGGGCCGGGGCCAGGAGCCGGGCCGTATGAACCTGGCCGGAGTCGACGGAGGGACGGGCGGCTCACCGGGCGGCACCGGTCGGCTGCGCTCCACGCACCAGGCGTGGCGCGGCGCGGCCGAGGGAGTCGGCGAGGCGCGGGTGAACCTCCGTAAGGCCGAGGGGGAGCTGGCACGGAGGCTGACGCACCAGGGCGGCGGCGCGGGAGCCGAGGGGCTGGCGAGCGTCGCGTCCCACCGGAGCGTTCACCAGTCGTGGCTGCGGCGGCTCGATCTCGTCGGCCGGGAGTGCGAAGAACTGAAGGACAAGCTGCGGAAGGCCGCCGACGCCTACTACAAGACCGACGGCGCGATCAAGGAAGCCTTCCAGGAGCAGCGCACCACGCCGCAGGAGTCGTCGGGGCGGCGCCCGCACCAGGGCCCCGGAGGCGAGACCGCGTGGTGAGCTTCGCCCGGTTACGCGCGCTGAAGCCCGCGGAGTTCGAGGACTCCGCCGACGGCTGGCGCCACATCAGCAACGCCGCGAGCGCGGCCAAGGACCGCGTGGAGGGTGAGATCTCGGCCAGACTCCGCAAGTCCGCCGAGGGCGAGGGAGCGGCCGCCGCGCTGGAGCGGCTGCGGCGGCTGAGCCGGAACTTCCACTACATCCAGGTGGAGACCGGTCTGGTGAGCGCCGCGCTGAACGGGCTGGCGGCGGAGTTGCGGGCGGCGAAGAAGAAGCTGGACGACGCGGTGGCCGACGCCGAGGCGGACAGGTTCACCGTCAAGGACGACGGCTCGGTCCACTGGGTGTCCCGGGTGCCGTCGCCCGGACGCTCCGCCGACCGGAGCGCCGCCCAGCAGAACGACGCGCAGAATCTCGTCGACAGCCTGATGGACACGGACCCCAGGCGGGAGATCGCCCAGGGGTACGCGAACCGCATCGGCGACGCGCTGAAAGAGGCCACAGAGGCCGACGCCACGTACGCGCGGACGCTGGACCGGCTGACGGCGGACAACGACCTGGACGTCACCGAACGGGACTGGGCCGACGCCCAGGGAGACATGGGCTCGGTCCGGAGGGCGGCGGGGGACTATCTGCGCCTGGACGGCATTCCCAAGGGCAGGAGTCCCAAAGAGAACGCGGCGTGGTGGAAAGGGCTGTCCGAGCGGGAGAGAGCCGATTACACCGCGCTGTTCCCGGCGGCTGTCGGTGCCCTGGACGGCATTCCGGCCGCTGTCCGGGACGAGGCCAACCGGGTGGTTCTGGACGAGCAGCGGGGCGCGTGCCAGCTCCGGCTGAACGCGATTCCGCCGGAGCCCGCGAACAAGTGGACGACCATCACCTCGGGAGGTGTCCCGGTTTCGGTGCACACCGACGAGTGGGTGGCGTGGAACAAGCAGTACGGCGACCGATATCGCCGTCTTCAGTCAGTCATAAAGGGCATGGACGCCATCCAGCACCGTTTCGACCAGACCGGCGAGCACGGACTTCCGGAGGCGTATCTGCTGGCGTTCGACCCGAAGCGGGACGGGCGCGCCATAATCGCCACCGGTAACCCCGACAAAGCTCATCACACGGCCGTCTATGTGCCGGGCACCGGAAGTGATCTGAGCGGTATCGAAGGGAGCATCAACCGCATGAACGACCTGTGGCGAGATGCCCACTCATATGTGGAGGGCCAGGGCGTGTCGACCATCGCCTGGCTGGGCTATGACGCGCCGGACGACGTGCTGAAGGACGCCATTTTCAGCCACTACGCGAACGACGGCGCTCCGGCCCTCAACGGCTTCATAGACGGCCTTCACGCTTCGCGTGAACCAGGTACGACAGGTCATACCACGGTGATCGGCCACAGCTACGGCACCACCCTCATCGGCTCCGCCGCGCGGCAGGGGGAGTTGAACGCGGACGACGTGATTTTCGCGGGAAGCCCTGGCGTGCAGGTCGGCAGCGCCGAGGAGATGGACGCGCCCAGGGGGCACGTGTGGAACGAGGAGGCTGACGGTGACCAAGTGCCCGATATTGGCAGGGACTTCCATGGCGGCACCCAGTGGGAGGAGAAGGGCGGCAGAGTGATAATCCGCGACAGTGGAGTCATTCCGAGTGACGACTCTTTCGGGGCCAACCAGATGGCCACTGATACCTCGGGGCACCGCGACTACTGGAAATATGGTTCCCTGAGTTTGAAGAACCAAGCGCGGGTTGTCGCCGGGCGCTACGATATGGTGAAGGCCGATGAATAATGAGAATCGTCCCCGATCGGTTTTCCGGAAATCTCCTTCCGCTCTGTCGGCTCTTGTTGTCGTGATCGTGCTCGCGGGGTGCTCCATGAATGGTTCCGACGATCCGGGTTACACGCCCAAGAGGCGCGAGATCAAAGACATCCGAGAAGAAGCGGAAAGGCTCTCAAGCCAGATTCTGGACATCATCGATCTTCGCGGCAAGGTCAGCGAGCCCGGACCAGGCGTCGCGCTCTGTGGCGAAAAAGACCCGGAACAGTTCTTCACGATTCACCATCCCTGGTCGCTGACCCGCGTTCCGGTCGTAGACCTCGGGCAGGCGATGGTCCGTCTCCGGGATGGACTGCCCAAAATGGGCTGGGAGGTCACGAAATACGGGCCGGACGGGAGCCCCAGCAGGAGTCTCGAACTGATCGCGAACTCCACACGGGTGCAGTTTTCGGTCGACATCATTTTTTACGACGAGAGTAAGCAATCCAAGCCGACCGGTTCCTCGATGATCCACGTGGACCTGTCCTCGGCCTGCTTCCAGGTCCCCGAGGGCAAGACCGTGGACGAGTACTGACCCGCCCGGTCGCGGCCGGGCGGGCCGACGCCCGGAACCCGGTGGCGACCGAGGCCGCCCAACACGGCGGAAGTTGTTGCGCGGGCGGTTACCCGGACGTAATGTGCTGCCTGAAACTATCTCCGCGCCGGGCGAGTTGACCGGTGGCCACGGCGCGGCCGCCATGAGTGCTTCTGGCGTGACGTCGTTGACGCGTCTTCCGGGGGGCGACAGTGATGACAGGTGCGATCCGACGCCCGCGCTCCTTATGGATCGCCGCGCTCGGGGCCTCCGCACTCCTCGCCGAGCTGCTGTCCGGGTCGGGGTCGCACGCGCGCGGGCAGGACGGCGGCGTACAGGTGCGCTACGCGTGCCAGGCCCCGGTCGGCGCGGCTCGGGACGTGGCGGTCCAGGTCGCGCTCACCGAGACCTTTCCCGAGACCGGCGCGGCCGGACAGCCCGTACGGCCCGGGCCGGTGACCGCCCGGGTCACCCTCCCGCGCGACGCCTTGACCGCGCTGCTGCCGCGCGGCACCGGATCCGTCAGCGGCACCGCGTCTCTCACGGCCCGGGTCGAGCAGGGCGACGCCACCGCCGACGCTCCCTGGCCGGATCTGGCCGCCCCCTCGGTGCCGGTGCCGGTGTCCGGGTCCGGCGACCTGGAGCTGACGTTCTCCGGCGACGCCCAGCCGGTGACCGTCACCCGGCCCGGTGACGTCACCTTCGCGGCGGGCGAGTTGAGCCTGAGCCTGCTGCCCGAGCCCTCGGCGGGCGGCGCCGCGAGTGCGCCACCGTCGGACGGGCCGTCGGCCGTCGGCCTGCCGTCCGCGAGTGCGTCCGAGACCTCCGGCGCCCCGCGGCCCGTCGCCCTGTCCTGTACGCCCGCCGAAGGCCAGGACACCCGGCTCGGCACGGTGGCGGTGCGCGGCGGTACGGACGACGGGGCCCCGACGCCGACGCAGTCCGTCGCCCCGAGCCGGGGCGGAAGCGCCGCACCCCGGCAGGGCGGCGGCAGCGGCCCCATCCAGGTCGCGCCCCGGGCCGAGGCCACGCTGCCCTGCGTGAACGTACCGCCCAAGGGCGACCTCGACCCCCGGCGCCTGCCGCCGCAGCCGCCGAGGACTCATCTGGGCAAGTCGACGCCCCAGCCCGCGTGCGTGTTCGCGGCCGGATACGCCAACGTCACCAAGCAGAACGGCGCCGTGATCGTCAACGATCCGGCCAAGCACCCCGGGCCCATGAACCTGACGATCCTCAAACGGAGCGTGATCCAGGACGAGGGCGCGCCCGCCTACTCCGAGTACGACCACCTGGGCGACCTGCACTTCCCCGACGCCGACGCCACCTTCCTCACCTTCGGCTTCCAGCCGACCACCGCGAAGGTCAGCTTCGAAAGCGGGCCCGTCACGATCGTGCAGGTGCGCACAGACGGTAAGGACAGCGCGAGGATCGGCTACTACCAGCGCCTGCGCGTGCACGACGTCAAGGTCAACGGCGTGCCCCTGGACGTGGGGCCAAACTGCCGTACGGGCGTGGTCGACACGTCTCTCTCCGGCGACTACAACCTCTACCGAGGCGGCGACCTGACGGGCAGGATCACGATCCCGCCGTTCAGCGGGTGCGGGGTGGCGGGGGAAGACCTCGACCCCCTGTTCACGGCCGCGATCTCGGGCCCGGACAACGCCGTCAAGATCCGACAGTCACCAGTGAAGTTGAACTGCCGTACGACCTGCCCGGCCGTGGCCCCCACCCTGCCGCCCCTCCGCTGAGCACCCGGCCGGGAAGCCGGGGCCGCCGCGCGGATGACGTGAACCGCCGCCGTCCGAGGGGTGGGTGGTGGGTGGTGTGGTGACAGATCTCTCGTAGAGTTTCCGCGTGGGATCTCTGCGCAATCCGATCGGGCCGCTCCCCTCCTCCACCTACTGGCGCCGGAGGGCCGTTGCGCTCACCCTGCTCGTGCTCGTCCTCCTGCTCGTCGTCTGGCTCGTCAACCTCGGCGGATCCGGCGGCGGCGGCGACAAGGACGAGGGCAAGGGCCAGGGTCCGGGCGGCGCCGCGACCGCGATCACACCCGGTCCCACGCCCTCCGGCCCGGTGGACGAGTCCCGGCCGGGCGGCCGCGACGAGGCCGACGGCGGCGGCAGCGGCAGTGGCGACGACGGCGGTGCCACCGGCGGCGGTGACGGCGGCGCCGGTGGCGACTCCGGCGGCGGCGCGGGCGGCGGTGACGGCGGCGGTACGGGCGGCGGCTCCGGCGGCGGGGCAGGCGGCGGCCGCCTCGGCATCGGGGAGGGGCAGAGCGCTCCGGCCGCGGCGGGCCTGCCCGAGTGCCAGCCGGGCGCGGTGAAACTGACGGTGCGCAGCGTCAAGGGCGCGCAGGCCAAGCAGACCTACGAGCCGGGCGAGAACCCCTCGTTCCGCATCGTCGTGACCAACTCCTCCGCCAGCCCGTGCGCCGTCGACTTCGGCCACGAGTCCGCGTCCCTGACCATCACCGACGCGGACGGCGGCCGCGTCTGGGCCACCGAGGACTGCCCGAAGGGCGTCGCCCGGGTGCTCGTGGAGGTGCCGGGCGACGGTACGGCCGAGCGCACCGTCACCTGGGACCGCAAGCGGAGCGCGGAGCACTGCGCGGCCCCGGCGGGCGGCACGGCGCCTGGGGCCGGCACCTACCTGGTGGTGGTGAAGCTGGAGGAACTGGGCACGGACCGCGCGTCGTTCTCGCTGGAGGAGGACTGAGCGTTCTCACTGGACGAGGACTGAGCGGGACGGCCTGAAGCCCGGACCTGACGGCCCGTCCTGGGAGGCCCTGACGGGGCTGGCGGGACTCGCTGTCGGAGAGGGGAGCCCGTACGTTCCGGACGGGTCGGCGCGCGGCGGCGGGCTCCCGGGGTACCGGGTACCCGGGCGGGAGTCCGGGGGCAGGCGCCGGACGAACGGGCAGGCGGCCGGCGTGCCGGGGCGCGTCAGACGTACCGTTCGAGGATCGACGACTCGGCCAGGCGCGACAGCCCCTCGCGCACCGTCCGCGCCCGCGCCTCGCCGACCCCTTCCACCATCTGAAGGTCGTCCACGCTCGCCGCGAGCAGCTTCTGAAGCCCGCCGAAGTGGTCGACCAGGCGCTCGATGACGGCGCCGGGGAGCCGCGGCACCTTCGCCAGCAGCCGGAAACCGCGCGGCGAGACCGCCGAGTCGAGCGTCTCGGGGGAGCCGCTGTAGCCCAGGGCCCGGGCCACGATGGGCAGTTCCAGCAGCTCGGCGTGGCTGAGGCCGTCCAGCTCCGCCAGGGCCTCGGCGACCGTGCGGGTGCGCTTGGCGGTCGGCTGCGGCACGTAGTCCCGCGCCACCAGCTCGCGCTCCGGCTCGACTCCCGCGATCAACTCGTCCAGCTGGAGGGACAGCAGGCGGCCGTCGGTGCCCAGCTCGACCACGTACTCCGCGATCTCCGTCGCGATTCTTCGGACCATCTCCAGCCGCTGCGCGACCGCCGTCACGTCCCGGACGGTGACCAGGTCCTCGATCTCCAGGGCCGACAGCGTGCCCGCGACCTCGTCCAGCCGCAGCTTGTAGCGCTCCAGGGTGGCCAGCGCCTGGTTGGCGCGGGACAGGATCGCCGCCGAGTCCTCCAGCACCCGCCGCTGGCCGTCCACGTACAGCGCGATCAGGCGCATCGACTGGCTGACCGACACCACCGGGAAACCGGTCTGGATGGACACGCGCTGCGCGGTGCGGTGCCGGGTGCCGGTCTCCTCGGTGGGGATGGCCGCGTCCGGCACGAGCTGCACGCCCGCCCGCACGATCTTGGTGATGTCCTTGTCCAGGATCAGCGCGCCGTCCAGCTTGCACAGCTCGCGCAGCCGGGTCGCGGTGAACTCCACGTCGAGCACGAAACCGCCGGTACACAGCGACTCGACGGTCTTGTCCACGCCGAGCACGATGAGGCCCCCGGTGTTGCCCCGCAGGACGCGCTCCAGGCCGTCCCGCAGCGCCGTGCCGGGGGCGACCGCGCTCAGGGAGGCACGCATCAGACCGTCGGCCTTGCCGGGAGCCGCTGCCCGGTCGCCTGCTGCCACTGCATTCCTCCGTCGCAAGGTCTGTCGGTGCCGCGGGCCGTCCCCCGCGCCCAGGTGGGGATGCGCACGGGCGAGACCAGGGCAAAGTCTACCGGCGGTCGTCCTCCTCCCGTGGGTGTCCCGGCGTACGCCCGTGGGCGGAACCGGTAGCGCGCCGCCACGCGCGGCCCGCGCCCGGCGCGTTGACCGCCCCCGCGCGGCGGCTCGCCACGCCGCCGTACGTCCTGCCCGTGCCTGCCTGCCTCGACCGCCGTGTCCGCCCGTGCCTGCCTGCCTCCGCGTCGCCGTCGTACGCCCTGCCCGCGCCCGTCGGCCCCCGCCGCCGTCATCCGTCGGCCGTGGCCCCCGCGCCCGCCCGGCCGCCTTCCGCGC
>NZ_JAVSCF010000042.1:0-32479 GCF_031932565.1 Streptomyces sp. B1866 | reverse complement strand
GCTGACGGACGGGCCGGGGCGGTGGCGGCAGGGCGAGGTCACGGTGCGGTGGGAGGCGCTGGCGCCGCGGGGGTGACGGCGGCGCGTTCCGCTGCGGCCGGTGGGCCTGTTTCACCACCCGGCCGCGTCGGCCTCGGTGGCACCGCCTCCGGCCCGCGGGTGCGCCCCCGGTCTACCGGTCTGGATCCGAACCCGGCGGCTGCACGGTGGCTCCCCTGGCGGCGCTTGGGCGGTCAGCGCTTCTCTTCCTGCGCGAGCGGGAGATCGTCGTAGGCCAGTTCGACGCGGTCGGCGGGGGCGACGACCCGTAGGGCTTCCAGCGGGCGGCCCTCGGCGTCCCGGGTGACGCGCTCGATGGCGAGCACCCAGATGCGTCCGCCGATGCGGAGCTGGGTGGCCTCGGTGTCGAGTGGCAGGCGTGCCCGTACGGTCTCGCTCACGGTGGCCGGGCGGCGACCGGCTGCCGCGAGCGCGCCGTAGATCCCGCCCTCGATCTTCTCCGCGGTGGCGAGTCCGGCCGCCTCGGCCAGGGCGGCCGGATACCACGCAAGCTGGAGTTGGACGATGTCGTCCGGCCGGATGGCCGCGTGCCGCACGCGGTGGACGAGCCGGTCGCCGGGGGCCAGTTCCAGCAGAGCGGCCATCGTGTCATCAGCGGCGACGTGCTCGACCTTGACCAGCGTCATGTGGCCGTCCAGTCCCTGCTCCGCCGTGGCCGTCTCCCACGGGCCCCGGGTCCCGCCGGGGGCCAGGACGCGCTGGTACCGGCTCAGCGGGATGCGGACAGGCGTCCGGCCCCGTATGAGAGTCCCCCGCTTGCGGATGGAGACGACGAGCCCTTCGTCCGTCAGGAGTGCGATGGCGTCCCGGACGGTCTGTCGGGCGAGTCCGTACTCACTCATGAGGTCCGTGATCTTCGGGAGGGTGTCGCCGACGGCGAACTCGCCCTCGTTGATGCGCCGTCGCAGATCGGCGGCCAGTTCTCGGTATCCCATGTCCGTACCTCCTTGTCTGGCCAGTTTAGGGATAGCCCTGTTGACAGCGCCGTGACGCGCCACCATCCTGACATTAGGGCTAGCCCATACGGAGGGCGATGGCCTGACTGCGGCTCCGGCCGGGTGCGTCACCACCCGGCCGGGCCTTGACCGACCACCTGAGCAGACAGGAGGACGATCCGTGACGGATCGTATCGGTACGCCTGAGGGCGGCCTCGCAACGGCTTTGGCCGCGCTGGGGCAGCGGATTTCTGGATGGCGAGCCGCTCGCGCCGAGCGCCTCGCGCCGCGCAGGCGGCGGCGGGCGGCGGCGCTGGCCGCGTACGGGATCGACATCGGGCCGCGCCGGATCCACGGCGTGCGCGTCGCGCGGGCGGGGGTGACGGCGTGGCGGTGATGCGGATCCGGGTCNACGGCGTGCGCGTCGCGCGGGCGGGGGTGACGGCGTGGCGGTGATGCGGATCCGGGTCTACCGGCTCGACCCGGTGACCGGGGAGCGGTCCGAGGTCAGCTCGGTCTCGTACGTCAGCAAGGCGGGCAGCGGCTTCGCTCCGGCCTCCTGCGAGTGGCCGCAGTGCCAGTGCCCCCGGTGCCGGATGCGGGACACCGACCGGGAGCACGGACCGGAGGCGGGCCGGTGACCGGCGGTACGGGGTTGCGGTTGCTGCCGTGGGCCACGGTGGCGGGCCTGCCCTGCTACGCGGCCGAGGCGTCCGGCGGCGGCGGGTCCGGTGCGGGTCCGGTGGGCGTGCTGGCCGGTGTGCTGGCCGAGCACGACCTGCTCGCGGCCCGGCGGCTGCTGGCGGCGGTGCGGGACTGGACGCCGTCGGTGACCGGCGCGGACGGGGGGCGGCTGCGGGCCGCTTCGATCCGGCTGGCGTCGACCCTGACGCGGGTACTGCGGATCGCCGAGGAGCGGGGCGAGCGGTCTAAGGCGGCGGAGGCGGCGCGGTTGGAGATGGCGCGCGTGCTGCTCGGCCACGCCCGGGACCTGCTGATCACCGGGCACGCCGAGCCCTCGCAGCTGCGCTACCTCGTGGCCCGGCTGGCCGAGTGCCTGGAGGCCGTGACCGACGTGGCGGAGCACCGGGGTGCGCCGCCGGTCCCGCCCGGCGGCGGGCCCGACGGCGGCGGGCCGCGCCGCGCGAAGGGCGGGTGCGCGTGATCGGGACCGGCGCACCCGCGTTGGGCGGGTCCGGGGGCGAGGGGTGGGTGTCGCCGCAGTGCGCGGTGGCCCGGCGGCCGGGCGGAGTGGTGGAGGCGCACGCGCTGTGCCGGGAGGCGGACCGGTGCGCCTGCCGCTGCCACCACAAGTACGCGGCGAGCCTGGGCGTACTCATCGGCGGGCCCTGCGACGTGCGGGACGCACCCGAGACCGTGACCGGCGACCTCGACCCCGAGCCCTGGCCCGTTCCGGCGCCCGCGGCCCCGGCCCGGTGGCCGAGTCAGCGGCGGGACCGTCGGCGTACGCCCCCGGTCACCCCGGTGGAAGCGGCGGCCGAGCTGCGCGAAGCGGGCTTCGAGCCGATCGAGACGTACCCGGGCCGGGCCTCGGTGGGCTGGTCCTGCCGCTGCCTGACCTGCGGCGCGGCCAGACGGCTGAAGCTCTCCGACGTGCGGGCCGGACGCCGCTGCCTGCACGTCCGGAACGTACCGCCCTCCTGAGACCGGGGCGGACCCGCTGACCTCCGGCAGCCCCCGATGCCGGACGCAGCAGTATCAGCGCGCCCGCCCCTTCCGGCCCGGCCCGCCGACGCCACCCGTTCCCCGGGTGACGGCGTCGACGGGCCGGGCCACCCCGTAGCCGGCGTCGGGAGCCCGCCGGGGACGCGGGACAGCCTTTAGCCTTCCGCACCCTTCAGATGCCGCATCAGGCGCTCGAAGTCCTGCCAGCCCGACAGGTCGGACGGGTTGCCCGGCAGCGGGTAGTAGAGCGCGGGGCGGGTCCGTGGGCCGAGCGGGCGGGGCGGTTCGGGGAGCGGGGTGCGGCGGGCCCGGTCGCCGGGCATCCGGCGCACCTCCTCGGCGCCGAGTACGAAGGCCAGCGGCACGCCGGGGCCCTCGAAACGCGGTGGCACCGCCAGATCGCGCCGGGCCCTGCGGAGCTGCACCAGCATGGACTGGAGGCGGTGCCGGGTGGCCAGCGCCTCCGCTGCCCGCGGCAGCGCTGCCAGCGGCGGCTCCTCATCCGGCCCGTAGCCGAAGGCGAGCGTGACGTCTTCTTCGACGCCCGCCGTCGTGCGGCTGATGCGGACCGTGGCCAGGCCCGGGCGGGCCGGGTCGCCGACGACCACCAGCCAGGTCGGCTCGGGCGCCCGGTCGAAGGCGACGTCTGTCACCTGGCGGGGCGACCAGGGCAGGTTCGCGGGCTCGGCCGTGCCCCAGCCCGCCGGGGGTGCGCCGGTCAACTCGCGCCACACCGCCTCCAGGGCGCCGCCGAGCACCAGGCGGTCGTCGGCGGGGTGGACGGTGCGGAAGGACACGGCGAGCTGCTGTTCGCCGGTGTCCGCGGTCTCCTGGAAGGACTCCGCCACCGGAGTGCGCGGGTCGTCGGCCGTCGCACCGGGCGTTTCCACCGGCGCGAACAGTCCGTCCTGCCAACGCAGTACGGCACCGGACAGCCCGTCGTAGTAGCCCGCCCGCTCGTCGCGCACCACCCACCGTGACGGCCAGCCGGGCAGGGCCGCCCGGACGGCGGGGGAGAGGACCGTGCCCGGGGAGGTGACGATCTGCAAACCCCGCCGGCCCTGGGCGACGGCCCGGAACGCGTCCGACAGCCACGCTGTCATGGCGACCACCGGGCGGTCCTGGATGACCACGGCGACCTTGTCGGTCAGGACGTCGACGGCGGGCTGTGCGGCCGCGGGCGCGGGCGCGACGCTCACCCCCTCGCCGGGCACCACGGCGAGCGAGCGCGCGGCCTCGGGCGGCCAGGCCGAGCCGTCGGCCAGCTCGGCGAGCCGGGCCGCGAAGGTGCCCGCGATCCTCTCGGCTTCTGCCACGCCGGTGGTGGCGCGGGCCTCGGTCCACCAGAACGGCACCGGAGGCGCAGTGGCCCCCAGCAGCCGCTCGGCCTCGCCCGCGACCTGCACGAACAGCGGTGCCTCCACGGACACCAGCGGCCGGCCCGCCATGTCGCACAGCTGGACGACGGCGTCCTCGCCCGTCGTCTCTACCAGCTTGTCGGGGCCGCCGGAGAGCAGGCCCGCGAGCACGCTCAGCGGGTCGGGCATCTTCCGGGTGAGGGTGATGACGTCCTTGGTCATGGGGTCGTCCGGTCCTTCGTCGTCCGTCGTGTGCGGTCCGTGTGCGAGGTCGGCGGTTGGCGAGCGGGGGCGGTGGCCGGTGTGCGAGGCTGTGCGGTGTCCGCCGGGGGCGGCCGCCGGCGGTCACCGCGCCACGTACACGGTCTGGATCAGGCGGTTCGGCTCCCCCCTGCGGACCAGCACCCCGCGGCCCGCGGGCTGCCGGCTCGCGTACACACCCGGGAAGAGCTGGCCCTCGCCGCGGTCGCCCGTCATGACCACCGCCGAGGCCCCCGACTCGCGCAGGGCCTGCACCAGCGGCTCGTACATGCCGCGTGAGGCGCCCGCCACCCGGCGCGTCAGCACGAAGTGCAGGCCGATGTCGGCGGCGGAGGGAACGTACGGCAGGAACGGCGCGAGTGGTGCCTGGCCTGCTGTGGTCAGCACGTCGTAGTCGTCCACGAGGACCACGATCCGCGGCCCGCCGCCCCACTCGCCCGGCCGCAGCTCCTCGGTGTCCGCGCTCTCGTCGGGCAGCCGCCTCTCCAGCTGGGCTGCGACTCCGGCGGCCAGGGCCGCGCACAGCTTGGCGTTGTAGGCGTATCCGCCGCGGAACTCCTCGGGGATCGCGCCGCGCAGCGACCGCCGTGGGTCGAACACGGCGAAGACCAGGTCGTCCTCGCCGTAGCGCTCGACCAAGCCGTCGGCGACGGCCTTGAGCAGGTTGGTCTTGCCGCACTCGCTGTCGCCCAGCACGAGCAGGTGCTGGTCGTGCTCGAACAGGTCGAGCAGCACGGGTGCGAGCGCCGTCTGGTCCAGGCCGATCGGTACCCGGACGGGCTCGGCCACCGGGCCCGGCAGCAGCCCCGGCTCCAGCAGGCGCGGCAGGACCCGTACGGGCTGTGCCACCTCGCCGCTCCAGGTGGCCCGGATCGTGCGGGCCGTACGCTCCAGGACCGCGCCCAGGCCGGCGGTGTCGGTGAGCCCGTCGGTGCGGGGCAGGGCCGTCTGCGCGAACAGCTTGCCGTCGGTGAGCGCGCGGCCGGGCTCGTCGGGCGAGAGGGTCTGGGCGAGCTTGCGGTCGATGCTGGACTCGCCGGGGTCGTTCAGGCGCAGCTCGATCCGGGTGCCGAAGTTCGACTGGACGGCGATGCGCACGTCGTTCCAGCGCAGCATGCTCGCGACGACGTGCACGCCGTAGCCGCCGCCGCGCTTGAGGACGTCGGCGACGGCGTCGTCCAGCTCCTCGAAGTCGTCGCGCAGCGCGCCGAAGCCGTCGATGACGAGCACGATCTCGGCCGAGGCCAGCTCGGGCAGCCGGCCCGCGGCGTGCAGGGCGCGCAGCTGCTCGACGGAGTCGATGCCGTGCTCGCGGAACAGCTCCTCGCGGGCCGCGAGCATGGTGCGCACCTCCTCCACGGTGCGCCCCGCGCGCTCGCGGTCCGCGCGGCCGGCCACGCCGCCCATGTGCGGCAGGCCCGCGAGGGCCTGGAGGCCGCCGCCGACCAGGTCCAGCCCGTAGACGCCGACCTCCCGCGGGGTGTGGGTCAGGGCGAGCGAGAGCACGAGCGTGCGCAGCAGCGTGGTCTTGCCGGACTGCGGGCCGCCGATGACGGCCGCATGTCCGCCCGCCACCGTCAGGTCCAGGTACCACTGGCCCTGCCACTGCCGGGTCGGGTCGTCCAGCAGGCCCAGCGGCACCTGGAGCGGGCCGCGGCCGGTCTCCCGGCCGCCACTCCCCGGCGCACGCCCGGCGAGCCGCGTGCCGCGCGGGCCGACTTCCAGCGGGCCCGCGACCTGGTCCAGGGCTATGGCGTCGGGCAGCGGGGGCAGCCAGATGCGACGCACGGGTTCGGCGGCGTGCTCCAGCTGCCCGACGATGACACCCAGCTCCGTCGGCCCGGTCTCCCGGCGCCGCGCCACCGGCTCCTCGGCGCCTGCGCGGTTCGTACCGGCCGCGTCGGCCAGGGTGTTGAAGGCCGGGTACTCCAGCACCAGCGGCCCGGTGTCCTCCTCTTCCGCGTGCCGCACCGGGCCGCGGTAGGGCCCGGAGACGTAGCCGGCCTTGAACCGCTCGTAGTGGCTGGTGTCGACCTTCAGGTAGCCGAAGCCGGGCAGCGGCGGCAGGTGGAAGGCGTCCGTGGTGTCCAGCACCGTGCGGGACTCGTCCGCGGAGAAGGTCCGCAGGCCCAGCCGGTACGACAGGTAGGTGTCCAGGCCCTTGAGCCGGCCGCCCTCGATGCGCTGGCTGGACAGCAGCAGGTGTACGCCGATGGACCGGCCGATGCGGCCTATGGACAGGAACAGGTCGATGAAGTCCGGCTTGGCGGTGAGCAGCTCGCCGAACTCGTCGATGACCACGAACAGGTGCGGCAGCGGTTCCAGACCGGATCGCCCGCTCGCGCGCAGCGCCGCGTAGTCGCCGATGTCGGCCACGTTGCCGGCGTCTTTGAGCACCTGCTGGCGGCGTCTGACCTCGCCGGCGAGCGAGGCGTGCACGCGCTCCACCAGGCCCGCCTGGTTCTCCAGGTTGGTGATCACCCCGGCGACGTGCGGCAGGCCGGCGAAGGGGGCGAACGTCGCGCCGCCCTTGTAGTCGACCAGGACCAGCGCCAGGTCCTCGGGCGGGTGCGTGACCGCCAGGGCGAGTACGAGCGTGCGCAGCAGCTCCGACTTGCCCGAACCGGTCGCGCCCACGCACAGGCCGTGCGGGCCCATGCCCAGCTCGGAGGACTCCTTCAGATCCAGCAGCACCGGCTCGTGCGCGTCGCTGACCCCGATCGGCACGCGCAGGAAGGCCCGTTCGCCGCGCGGCGCCCACAGCCGGTCCAGGTCCAGCCCCGCCACGTCCTCGGTGCCCAGCAGGCCGGCGAAGTCCACCGGCCCGGACAGCGGCGCGTCGGCCACCGACTCGGCCGACAGCCGCAGCGGTGCCAGCATCCGGGCCAGTCCCTCGGCGAACGGGACGCCGACCTCGTCCACCGCGCCGTGCGCGCCGACCGGCTCGGGGCCGCGCAGGTCCTCGATGGCCACGTGGTCGCCGTCCACCGTGATCCGCACGCTAACCTGCCCCGGTTCCTGCACCCGCCGCTGGAGCAGGTGCAGCACGGTGACGCCCATCTCCCGCAGGTCCACCGCGTCGTCCGGGCGCGGCAGCTCGGTCGCGTCCTCGCCGTGCCCGTCGGCCACCACCAGCAGCCGGGAGGTCATGGCCAGGGCGTCCCTGCCGGACAGGCCACGGCGCACCTCGGCCGCGTACCCGGCGCGCCGGCGCAGCTCCCTGCCGGCCAGCCGGGCGAGCTGGGACGGCGAGGGCGCGATCCGGCGGGCGGGCACTGGGCCGTCGGCCTGCTCGGGGTCCAGCAGGTGCGGCAGCCACTTCGCCCACTCCCAGTCGCGGATCCGCTCCCCGGGCACCGCCAGGGCCAGGCCCACGTCGTCCGGCGCGTGGGCGGCGGCGGTCTGGACGAGCAGGGCGCGCGCGACGCGCAGGCAGTCCTCCCGCTCGCCGATGACACTGACGTCGCCCGCACGGTCCAGGGGCACGGTCAGCGGCAGCTCGGTGCCAGTGCGGAAACGGGCCACCAGCGCCGACGCCTCGTTGAGCATGAAGTGGTCGGGCGGGGTGAGCACGGACGAGCCCTGCTGGGCGACCGTCAGGTCGCGTACGGGCATCTCGCCGGTGCCGACGCGTACGCGCAGGAAGTCGCCGTCGGGGCGGCGGCGCTCCCACAGCCGGGCCGGGTCGCGCACGATGTCGTACAGGGCGTCCGGCGGCGGGTTGAGCACGTCGGCCCGCTCCCGCCGCACGCGCTCCTCGGCGGCCAGCTCCTCGCGCAGGTCCTCCAGGTAGGTGAGGTACGCCTCCCGCTGGGTGCGGCGGGTGCGCTGGGCCCTGCCGCGCTGGGAGAACACCAGCCCGAGCGAGCCGATGACGGTGACCAGCAGGATGACCGCGCCCAGCCCGGCGAACCGGCTGTTGCGCACCACCGTCATCATCACCACGGACGACATGACCCCGGCGACGGGCAGCAGCGACATCGCGATGTTGCCCGCCTTGCCCTCGGGGAGGTTGGGCGGGGCCTCGATGGTGCGCGCCTCGGGCGGGGCCGGGGGCCGGGTGGTCCTGGCCGGGCGGTGGATCAGTCGGGTCGTCATCGTCGTCCGTCGTTCGCGGTCGGCTTGGGGGCCGGGCTGGGCGTCACGGGTCAGCGGCGCTGCTGGGAGAGCAGGAAGGCGTCCGCGGCGATGCGCGCGGCGGCGTCCACGGTCGGCCGCGCCAGCAGCCCGGCGCGGATCGGGCCGCCCGCCGCCAGATGCCGGTCGTACGGCAGCACGTGCACGCCGGCCCCGGTGGCGGCGAGCTTCCGGGCGGCCGTGGCGGGATCCAGACCGGCGTGGGGCACCTGCTCGGCCAGGACGACGACCGTGCCGTCGATCACCTGCCGGGGCAGGCCCCGCATCCACTCCAGGACCGCGTGCGTGCTGGTGACGCCCTCCAGGGTGGCCGGAGTGGTCAGCACCCGGGCCTGGGCGGCGGACAGCGCCGTCCGGGCGACCTCGGCGGGCAGCGTCTCGCAGTCCACGACGGTCACACCGAAGTAGCGGCGCAGCGACACCATGACCCGCTCGTACGCCCGGGTGTCCAGCATCGCGCCGATCTGGCCCCGGCTGCCGGGCAGCAGCCACGCGTTGTCCGGAAGCTGGACCAGGTAGCCGGTGACCTCGAGCAGCGACATCTGAGGCTCGATGATCCGAGCCAGGTCACCGGTGGTCCAGCGCAGCGTCTCAGCGCCGAGCCGCGTCGGCAGCGAGCCGAGCGCCGGATCGGCCTCCACGGCCAGCACCGGATCCTGCCGGTAGTGCGCGAACACGGTGGTGAGCAGCGCGGCCACGGTCGACTTGCCCGCGCCACCCCGGATGGAGGTGACGGCGATCTGCCGCCCGGTGGTCACCGGCTGCTGGAGGATCTCTGCGGTCGCGGTGGTCTCGGCGACCTCACGTGCGGCGGAGGACGAGACGGTACGGCGCAGGGCGCGCCCGGCCCGGGCGGTGAAGGGCTCGCCGCGCCGCGGCCTGCGCGCGGCGGCGGCGAGGTCCCGGTCCACGACCGGCCGGGAATCGGGGGCGTGGCCGCCGCGGACGGGCGCCGGCTCCTGGGCCCGCGCCGGGGCATGGGGCCCGGCGGCAGGGCCGGGCTGGGCGCCGACCGGGCCGAGGGCGGCGGACGCCTCCCAGGCACCTGGCACCGGTGCCCTGGGACGCGGTGCGTCCTGGTACGCCGTGTCGTGGACCGGGGCGCCGGTGCTGTCATGAACCTGACCATCGGCCTGGTTGCCGGGGCCCTGGGCGTCGGGCGCCCCACCGCCCCGCAGCGAGCGGAGCACGTCGCCCTGCCAGTTGTCCGCGTTCGGCATGTCCGCCCTTCTCTTCCGCCCGCCGCGCGCCCGAAGCGCCCGCACGTGACGACCTCAGAACTTGTGGAGAAGCTGCCCGTACACCCCGAACACGCCGACGGCGAGCGGGAACAGCCCCACGACCCCCATGGACTCCACCAGGTCGGCCACCCGCCGCAGCCGGACCTGCACGTGCTCGGGCGGCCGTACAGCCAGGACGAGCAGCGGCAGCAGCGCGGCCGCGCCCAGCACGGCGAACGGCCCCGCGCCTCCCGCGTGCACCAGCCACAGCCACGCGAGCCGCACCACGAGGACCGCGGACGCGGCCAGCAGCGCCACCACCTCGGCGATCAACGGGAAGGCGCGCGCCCGGGACAACAGCACCAGAGCCGTGACCGAGCAGAGCACCACCGTCCACGCGGTCGGCTCGCCGGTCCGGGTGAGCAGCCAGCCGCCCGCCGCGGCGGAGACCGCGGTGACGATCGTGGCCAGGGCCAGGCCGCGGTGCGTGGCGGCGAGTGCGCCCGCCACCTGGTGGCGGCTGACCGAGGCCCCGCCGGAGCGCCGGTCGTCCAGCGCGGTCAGGCCCGAAGCGGTCAGGGCCAGCCGGGGCAGCAGGCCGAGCAGGACCACGGAGACGACGGCCATCACGGCACCGAGCCGGGCCGGATCGTCCTGCACCGCGGCGACCGCCTCCCACCCGGCAGCGAGCGCGGCGGCGGCACCGGCGCAGACGAGCCCGCCGCGGCCGAGCGGCGAGAAGCACCCGAGCAGCACCAGCGCCAGGACGAGCACGCCCGCGACGGCGGCCAGCCGCCCCGTCCCCGGCCAGCCGCGGGCGTCGGCGGCCGTCCACGCGGCCAGCACCCCCAGACACCCGGAGGCCAGCAGCAGCGCCGTGGCCAGCCCGCGGTTGCCCTGGCCGATCCGCGCGGCCGGCACGCCGGCCAGGACGAGGGCCAGCGCGGTCGCGGCGAGGGCGCCCGCGAGGGGGCCGGGCGCGTACTCGTGGCGGGCCATCAGCGCGGCGGTCACCGCGAAGGCCACGGCCGCCACGCCCGCGCCGGCCCGGCGCGCCGCGGGCCGCCAGCGCCAGGCCCGCAGGTCCAGGTCGTCGGCCACCAGGTCGGTGACATCGTGCACGATGGGAGCCGGCGGCGCCGCATGGGCCCGTACGAGCCGCAGCACGGCGCCATCGGCGACCTGCGCCGACGCCAGCGTGCTGCCGTGCGGCAGGGCGGACCCGTCGGCAGTGATCAGCTGCCGGGACATCGGGCGTGCCGCGACCCGGTCGTCCAGCAGCCGCAGGATGTCGGGCAGCAGCTGCCCGATCGGCGTGTCGGAGGGCAGGACGATGTCGGCCCGACGCCGCTCGCCCACCAGGGTCACCCGGCTCAGACCCGCCCGGGACGTCGTCGCTGTGCTCACCACGTGCAACAACCTATCGTCGCGGCGTCGAACGCCCCCTGACGTGTTGATGTGCTCATGCTACTGGCGCCTTACCCGTTCCCGACCCGTTCAGTGTTCGTCCCGGAATCCCTGCCGTGCCCCGCTGACGATCCCGGCGCGCCACGTGCCGTACCGGTGCGGCCGACGCTCCGCGAGTCGGCGCGCGCGGCGCGTGGCGGCCGAGCATCACCGGGCGCTCCCCGTGGGCACCGCCGACGCCGTTGGCTCCACCGGCCGCTCGTACTGCTGTTCCTGCCGCTGACGCTTCTCCTGCTCGGCCTTCTGCTCCTCCAGCGTGTGCTGGAGGAACGACCACCCCACGCACCCCGCGCACAGCACGGCCGCGACGGCGATCCCGGAGAACACCTTGCCCAGCCGCTCGTCCCCCGTGCGCCGCGCCCGCTGAGCGCCGAACAGCAGCGCGTCCCGCAGCCTGCGCCGGCGTACCGCCACCGACTCCAGGAGCTGGCTGTCGTAGTCCCTTGCCATCCGCCTCGTCGTCCGTCTGCCGTCCGCTTCAGTCATGCGCGCGGCCGGTCATCGTACGTCTGCCGTCGTCCGCGCACACCGTCCGGCAGACGGCTCCGCCCGCAGTGGAGCACCATGCCAGGCGTCTCCGATCAGTCTCGACGGGGCGCTGAACGGTTCCGGCCGGGGCCACGACGTCGGCGCAAGCGCGAGAACCGTTTCCGGCGAAGCGATGATGCGTCAACCCTTGCCGGCGAGGTCTTTCACCACTTCCAGACCCGGGGCCTGCCTCAGAGATCCGGGAACGACGTGGCTGGGCTTGTCGGTGTCGGAGTCCCGGATCAGCTCCGCAAGCGCCGCAGTCGGGGCGATGCCGCGGGCCTTTGCATCATGGAGTCTGGATACGTACAGGGCACCCATGTTGAACGCCTCGTCGCCTCCTGCCCGCCTGACCTTCCACCCCGCCGCGTCGTCCTCGTCGCTGGCCCATACGTAACCGAGAACCGTCCCCTGCCGATTCGCCACGGTCACGTATTGGACCGGCTTGTCCGTGGTCGTCGCGTAGCGCGGTGGGCTGTCGACCTCCTCAAACGGAAGTGCCTCCGTCATCCGGGGGGAAACCTGCCGTTCCCGGCTCATGGTTGTGCCTTTCGTCTTGTGCTACCTGGGCAGGACCCACGGTCACCGCACCGTCCGCTTCGGACCGCCGCTCGGCCTCGTCGAGCACGGCGGTGGGCGGGAGGCTCGCGAGGCTATGACGGCCGGCCTCCGTCCTCTCGGCGGGCCTGGGCGGCCGCGACCTGCGCACGTACCTCGTCGTCACCGATGGTCGACAGGTACTCCCCGAACCGGCGGCATTCCGGCGACCTCGAACGGTGCACGATCGCCACCGCGTGGATCAGCGCTCGCTGGGACGCGGCGGAGCCCAGGACGTCCGTGGCGAGACCGACCGCCGTGGGCCCGTCCACGGTCGCCACCGCGGCGGCCAGGTCGACGAGTTGGGTGGCCAGGTCGAAGGACGACGGCTCACGCGCGGCCAGGGCCGCCACGCCGCGTCCCACGACGGCCCGGATGTCGGGCAGGACCGCCGCGACGCTCCGGGCGTCCAGCAGGTCACCCAGCTTCTCGTCGAAGTACTCGCTGTCGGCGATGCGCACCAGGGAGCGGAACGCCTCGACGCGCTGATCGAGCGTCCCCTTCTCCTCGGCCAGGACATCACTGTCGGACACCGCGAGCGAGAGCTGGGCGAAGGTGTTGTCGACGGAGAACTTGCGGTCGATCAGGATGTCGTACCACGGTGCCCGCTTCGGGTCCGCGGCGGCGCGTACCACGGCGTCGTAGCCCGCCGGCTCGGCCCACGTCGTCAACGCGACGCAGGCCAGGAACCGCTCCCGCTCGGCGGCCGACTCGTCGTTCATGAGAGCGACGAGTCCCGGCACCCGCTCACGGTGACGAGAGTCGTCCAGTCCCTCGTAGACGACGTCGTCCAGGTCCGTGGTCGGCCGGCCGTCGAAATCCGTGCCGAGCAACTCCTCGAACCGGCTCACGTCTGACTCCTCCACACCGACTCACCCACTGAACGGCCCCTCGATGTACTCGCGCGGGACGACACCCTTGATCAGCCACTCCTGGTCCCGCTTGGTGTTCATCATGTCGACCATACGCTGAGCGATCCGCTTGGCCTTGCTGTTGCTCAGGCCCAGCGACCGTGCGTACTCCTCGGCCTGCGCCTTGGTGGAACCCGGTGGGATGGTCAGGTCCACGTGCCGGCCGGCGATCCGGTCGGCGTTCTCCTGGATGATGCTCTGTACCCGCTCGGGCGGGTACACCTCGACACCCTGGAGTCGCCCGCTGGCGAGGTCGCGTTCCAGCCGCTCCAGGTCCACCCGGATACGGTTGGAGCCGAACGCCTTCGCGTGGGCCCCTTCCGAGCTGAGGGAGATGAAGGGGCTGTCCGACTTGGCGGGGTCGCGCCCCACCACGTGGTCGACGACGCTGGCGTTGCCGTCCGGATTGGCGGGCACCAGATCGCCGTGGGCGTTGAGGTGCGCCTTGCGCTGGCCCTTTGCATTGTGCTCGGCGGTGAAGTGGTCGTCCTGCCGGATGAGTCCGGGCTTGCGGTCCCCTGGGCCTGCCGGGCTGTCTCCGGGGGGTGGCGGACCCTCGTGTCCGCCACCGCTGCCGGGGCCGTCGGCGTGCCCGCCCGCAGAGGTGTCGTGTCCGCCGCCTGCTGGGCCTTCCTGGTGTCCGCCGACGGGACCCTCGTGTCCGCCGCCTCCCGGACCGTCGCCGTGCCCCCCCGTGGGGCCGTCGCCGGGACCGCCGGTGTGGCCGGCCGGCGGCTCGTGGCTCGCCGACGGCCCGGGACCGTGGTCGCCCGCGTGGCCTCCGGGCAGGTGATCGCCGGCCTGCCCGCCCGGCAGGTGATCACCACGGCCGGCCGTCGGCAGGTCGTCCCCGGCCCTGCCGATGCCGCCGAGGCTGTCGCCGGTCCGGACGGCCTGGACCGGGGCGTCGGGCACGTGAGCGCCCGCGCCGGCCAGGGCCGGCTCCTGGTCGGGAGTTCCGGTGCGGGGGATGTCCGTGGCCGAGGCCGGGCCGGTGGTGGGGGAACCTCCCCGGGGCGCGTCGCCGACATCGCCGAGGACGTTGCCGTGCTCGTCGAGGTAGTTGCCCTGCCTATCGAAGTAGCGGGCCGGCTGGCCCGGGTCGGTGGGCAGCCGGGTGGCCCCCTCGGGCAACGCCGGCACGCCGTCGGGCACCTTCACGGTGCCGTCCGGCAGTTGCACCGCGCCTTGGGGGACGTCCGCGCCCTCGGGCAGGCGGACGGTGCCGTCCGGCAGCCGTAGCGAGCCCTCCGGCAGCGTGACGGCGTTGTCCGGAAGCCGGGGGATCTCGATGTTCCCGACGCCGCGCAGACCCTTGGCGATATCGCCGACCTTGGACAGCCCCGCGCCGGCGCCCTTGGCGATGTAGGCCATCGGGTCGATGACCCGGCCCGCCTTGCCGGCCAGCGACAGAGTCCTGGCGACCGCGCCCGCCTTGCCGGCGCCGGAGGCGGCGCCGCCGGCGCCGCCGGTGAAGACGGTGGTGACCACGTTGAAGGTGACCGCGCCCGCGGCGCGGCCCGGGTTCTTGCCCCACTCGTCCCAGGCGACCAGTGCCTTGCCGGTCTGTTTCATGGCGGTGCGGGAGTCGCGCAGCCATCCGGGGAGTTTGTCGTCGGGCAGGGCCCAGAAGGCGGCGCCGGCACCGGGGATGGTGGTGATGGCCAGGCCGGTGCCGAGTTGGGCGAGGCCTTTCCACGCCTGGCCCATGGCATCCCAGCCACCGAAGCCGACGAGGGTGCCAAGCCCCTTGATGGTGCCCCATACACCGTCGACGATCAGCCCGTCCCAGACAAAGGACTTGATCCAGTGGCCTGCCTCGTACCAGTGGTGCTTCTCCTCGACCGGATCGCCCCACGGCACCTTGGCGTTCTTCATGTCGTCGGCGTCGAAACCGTACTGGTCCTTGCGGTCCGAGCCGTCACCCGCCACCATCTGCGTGCCGCCGAACAGAGCGGTGATCTTGTTGTGGCAGGTGCGTTCCGCCGCCCAGAACGCCGCGACCGTGGCCGTGATGTCGTCGCGGAGCCGGTTGTGCTCGTCGACCTTGTCCCCGTCGTACTGCCAGTCGTCGTCGTTCTTCGTGTCGTTGACGAACCGCGTGGCGTCACTCTTGAGCTGGGCGAGCTTCGACACCAGCGGACGGATCTCGGCGGCGTAGTCCGACAGAGCCGAGGAGACCTTCTCCAGGTTGTCGGCGAAGCCGTCGGCGCGGTCCTTCACAGCGTGGGTGGTGGCGAACAGCTGCTCGGCCTCGGGGGCCCGGTAATAGGCGGACAGGCCCTGGAAGCGGGAGTGCACGGCCGCGCCGGTGTCGCGAATGTGCCCGGCGTCCGTCTTCAGGTCCGCGTAGTCCTTCTCCAGCTGGGCCAGGTCACCGGTGTACTGCGGAATGGCGTCCGGGTTGATCACCTGGCCTGCACTCCCGGCTTCGTCAGATCCAGATCCACCGCGCCCAGCGCCTTGCGCTGCGCGTCGGCCGCCATCTCCAGATCCCCGTTCAGGTACGCGGCCGTCGCCTCCACCGCACCGGTCAGCGACTTTCCGGCCCTGGCCGCGATAAACTTCAGATCGGGTGTGGTGTGCTCGGCGAACTGCGACAGGGCCAGGGCCACCAGGCCGCCCACGGCTTTCTCACCGCCCTGGCCGCCGCCTTCGGCGCTGATGGTGCCCGCGCTCGTGGCGGCCGACTGCAGATGGTCTCCGTAGGCCTTCGCGTACGTCTCGATCTTTCCGGCGACTTCCCCCGTCGTCCTCAGCACACCTTGGATACCCTGCGGCTTCAGATCCCAGCCGGTCATGCGCTACCCCTTGAAACTCCCCGTCGCCCGTCGTCCCGGCCTGCCTGCGGCACCCCTCGTCCCGGCTGCCCGCAAAGGTGACACGGCCGGGGGTCAGCCGATGTTGTCCACCGCGGACTTGGCTCGCGAAAGCGTCTGCTGCGCGGTGGCGTCGTTCTTCTCCAGCGTCGTCTTCAGCAGCTGGATGATGTTCCTGACCTCCTGCGACGCGCTGTTCCAGCGCAGCTCCTTGGCGTGGTACTCATCCGCCACGCCGTCCGCCGCGAAGTCCGCCATCGCCGCCTTGACCTGGTTGTCCCGAGCCGTGATCACCTGCTCCAGCCGCGCGATCACCGCCTGGATGTTGCCCTGCGCGTCCGCGGACGCCCCCGTGTCGTACGAACGACGGTCACTGCCACCAGCCACCGGATTCCACTCCCCGCTGAGATTGTCCCCGTACCTGCACGGCCGCGCTGCCGGACGTGAGCCCGAGCGCGGCTGAGCGTGTGTCAGCGACCCGAGAAACGGGCCGCGTCGAAGTTCGCCGCGGCCATCTGCGACCGCGCGTTGTCACCCTGTTCCTGGTCGCCCGAGCCGAACGCCGACTCCATCCCCGACTGACCGCCGAGAATCGCCGCCAGCGCGCTGTTCAGCGACGCGGCGATCTCGTCCGACCGCGCCTTGAACGCGTCGAACGCGGCCTTCCCCGCCCCGTTGAACTTCCCCTCCAGCGGCTGCGCCGCCTGCACCAACTGGCGGATCAGCACTCCGAGATCCTCACTCGAACCGCGGGACTGCGACATCAGAGTCGACAGAACCTGCGCCCCCATGTCGAACTTCATCGGGCTCCCCTCGCCAGGTTGGATCGTCGTAGGTCCGACCATCGTTATCGCCTCGCGGCCGACCAGGCAACCGGAATGCTCATGCTGTGACAAGCACGTGACAGGGCTGTCTGGCACCTCCCGTCCCCGACGTCTGCGCGGGAAAACTCTCGCCTGCCGCGGCTGATTCTCGCGCGGTGACGACCCGGCCGGGGTCACGCCACCGTGGCCGGGACCGCCCCCACCGGCTCCCCCGCCGCCAGCTCCCGCAGGGCCTCCGCCGTGCGGGAGCCCTGTTCCGCCGTGTACGTGCACAGCACCAGGCCGGGGTCGGCGGGCAGCGCGAAGACCTCGTACGTCAGGACCAGTTCGCCCACCAGCGGGTTCAGGATGCGCTTCGTGCCGTTGACGCGTTCGCTGACCGCCTGCGCCTCCCACAGGTCACAGAAGTACTCGCTGCGCTCCCGCAGCTCCCCCACCACCTCGCACAGCCGCGGGCTCTCCGGGGTGCGGCCCGCCTCGGCGCGCAGGGTGGCCACCGTCTCGCGGGCGACCGTCTCCCAGTCCGGGTGGAGGGCCTTGGCGTCGGGGTGCAGGAAGAACATCAGGGCGCCGTTGCGGCGGTCCTCGGGGAGGGTGTCGAGGTCGAAGGACACGCGGTTGCCGAGCCGGTTCCAGGCCAGGACGTCCAGCGCCGGGCCGTAGACGAACGCGGGGATCGTGGCGTCCAGCGCGTCGAGCACCTGGCGGATCTGCGGGCGTACGCGCGGGCGGGCGGCGGGGCGCGGCGGGCGGGAGCCGGCGGCGGGTCGGGGGCGGCGGCGCTGGGTGATGTTGCGCAGGTAGGTGTGCTCGTCGGGGGTCAGGCGCAACGCGCGCGCGATGGCGTCCACGATCGCGTCCGAGATGGCGTTCGCCCGGCCCTGCTCGATGCGCGTGTAGTAGTCGACGCTCATCCCGGCCAGCTGGGCGACCTCCTCGCGGCGCAGGCCGCCCACGCGGCGCCGGGCGCGGGCGCCGGGCAGGCCCAGCTCGGCCGGGTCGAGCGCCGCTCGGCGTGCCTTGAGGAAGGCGCTGGTCTCCAGTTCGGGATACCCCATGCGGACCATTATCCGCCGCACGCGCGGGGCGGCCCCGGGGTCGGGAGAAGGTGGTCCTGGTGGACCCAGGTTGGTCCGGGCCTGGTCGGGCACCCGCGCGGGACGGAGGCTGGGACGTATCCCGGAACCCGAAAACGTGAACAGGCGAGGCGACCATCCCATGAAGCGCAGAATCCTCGGCGGCACCGGCATCTCGGTCAGTGAGTACGCGCTCGGCGCGATGATGTTCGGCGCCTGGGGCAACAAGGACCACGACGAGTCGGTACGGATCGTCCACCGGGCCCTGGACGCCGGTATCAACTTCGTCGATACGGCCGACATCTACTCCAGCGGCGAGTCGGAGGAGATCGTCGGCAAGGCCCTCAAGGACCGCCGCGACGACGTCGTACTGGCGACGAAGGTCCACAACCAGATGGGCCCGGACGACAACCACCGCGGCAACTCCCGGCGCTGGATCACCCGCGCCGTCGAGGACAGCCTGCGCCGCCTGGGCACCGACCACATCGACCTGTACCAGATCCACCGGCCGGACCCGGCGACCGACGTCGAGGAGACGCTGGACGTCCTGACCGACCTGGTGCGGTCCGGCAAGGTGCGGGCGGTGGGCTGCTCGACCTTCCCGGCCGAGCAGATCGTGGAGGCCCACTGGGTCTCCGAGCGGCGCGGGTACGTCCGCTTCCGCACCGAGCAGCCGCCGTACTCGATCCTGGCGCGCAGCGTCGAGGCCGCCGTGCTGCCGACCGCGCAGCGGTACGGGATGGGCGTGCTGACCTGGGGCCCGCTGTCGGCGGGCTGGCTGTCGGGCCGCTACACGCAGGCGACCGACATCGACCTGGACTCCGGCACCACCCGCACGGCCCTGGAGCGGCACAAGTTCGACCCGTCGCTGCCGGAGAACGCCGCCAAGCTCACGGCCGTGAACGAGCTGGCCAAGCTCGCGGGCGAGGCGGGTCTGTCGCTGCCGCACCTGGCGGTCGCGTTCGTACGGGCCCACCCGGCCGTCTCGTCGGTGATCATCGGGCCGCGCACGCTGGAGCAGCTGGACGACCTGCTGATCGGCGCGGACGTGGAGCTGACCGGGGACGTCCTGGACCGGATCGACGAGATCGTGCCGCCGGGCGTGGACCTGAACCGGGCGGACGCCTACTACGTGCCGCCCGCGCTGGCCGACGCGTCGCTGCGGCGGCGCTGAGCCGCTGGGCTCTGGTCTCTGGTCTCTACCTACGGCCGTCTGGTTCCGGCCTCTGCGGCTGCCCGGTTCCGGTTTCTACGGCCGTCTGGTTCCGGGCGTTCGGGGCGGGCCGGGTTCGGCCGGTGCCGTCGGCGCGCGGGTCCGCCGTCTGCCGGGCAGGGGCCGCGCGCTCACACGCCGTCGCCGCGGCCCTCCCCGCCCAGCGGGCCCGGCGCCATCCGCTGCCAGACCCGGCCGAAGGTGAAGCGCGCCGCCTCCACCTCGTGCCGCTGGTCGGCGTGCAGCACGCCCAGCGCGTAGGCCGTGGCCGGGGCGATCCGGGGCGTACGGGCGGCGGTGGCGGCGGCCGTGGCGGCGTCGGCGGCCTCCCGGTGCCGCTCCAGGGCCTGTCCGGCGGCCAGCAGGCGCACGGAGGCGGCCGGGTCGGCGCCGTGCGGGCCGGTGCCCGCGCCGTCGTGC
Source organism: Streptomyces sp. B1866 (assembly GCF_031932565.1). Taxonomy (NCBI): domain Bacteria; kingdom Bacillati; phylum Actinomycetota; class Actinomycetes; order Kitasatosporales; family Streptomycetaceae; genus Streptomyces; species Streptomyces sp. B1866. Next base: position 12,967 of record NZ_JAVSCF010000042.1, on the reverse strand, counting down.
CGCTGGGCCTCCTCCAGCACCTCCAGCGCGTACCGCCGCATGCGCACCAGGCGGCGCACCGCGTGCCACGGCTCGTCGTGGGCCTCGCCGGGCGACGGGCCGTCGGCGGGCACCGGGGCGAGGCCCTGGGCGAGGCCGTCGCCGCTGTACGGGTGCTGGGCGCGGGCCAGCGGCAGGGCGCCGACGGCCTCGGCCAGGCGCAGCCGGGCGAGGTCGGCGAGTCGCGGCAGCACCTGGGCGGCGGGCCGGGCGGCGGTCTCGTCCAGCGGCACCTCGGAGGCCAGCAGGGCGACGGCGTCGGCGACGGCGTGGAAGCGGGCGGAGCCCAGGGCCTGGAGTGCGGCGGTGTGCGCGCGGGTGCGGGCGAGGGTCAGCTGGCGCTCCAGCAGGGCGCCGGCCCGCGCGGGACCCACGTCCGGCTGGGCGGTGCTGCCGGCCAGCCGGTGCAGGGCCGCGCGCAGCCGCTCAAGGCGGGCGGCGTAGGCGTGCTCGCGGGCGAGGGTGTCGGTGAGCCAGGCCAGTTCGGAGCGCAGCGGGTCGGCCCAGGACGTGTCGGTGAGCTGCCGGTAGACGTGCAGGGTGCCTATGGTGCGGCGGGCGGCGCGGCGCAGCAGGTGGGCGGCGTCGGCCGCCTCCTGGGCGCAGCCGCCGGACTGGCCGCTGTCGCGGTGCAGGCGCAGGGCGCGCAGGAAGTCGCCGGCCTGCGCGTGCAGGTACGCCGCCAGCACCTCGCCCGCGGTGGCGGCGGAGGCGCTCACGGTGGCCGCGGTGGCCGCGGTGGGCGCGGGGCCCGTGCGGTGCGGCCCGGGACCGCCGCCCGCGGGCTGGGACCCGGCGCCGGCCCGCGGTCCATCGGCCTGGGGTCCATCGGCCTGGGGCCCGCCGGGCTGGGCGCCGCCCGGGGCCTGGGCCTGGGCCGGCAGCTCCACCCGCAGGTCACGTCGATGTGCCACGCCGGCGCCTCCGGGCGTCGATGAGCGTTTCCTGGATGTTCCGCAGCGGCATGCCCTCGCTGTCGGTCGCGTGCCGGGTCCAGTTGCCGTCCGGGCCGAGGTGCCAGGAGGCGGTGGAGTCGGACACGCCGGTCTCCAGCAGGCGGTTGAGGGCGGAGCGGTGCGCGGGGTCGGTGACGCGGACCAGCGCCTCGATGCGCCGGTCGAGGTTGCGGTGCATCATGTCGGCGCTGCCGAGCCACACCTCGGGCTCGCCGCCGTTGCCGAACGCGAACACGCGCGAGTGTTCGAGGAACCGGCCCAGGACGGACCGCACGCGTATGTTCTCCGACAGGCCCGGCACGCCCGGCCGCAGCGCGCAGATGCCGCGCACCCAGATGTCGACCGGCACGCCCGCGCGGGCGGCCCGGTAGCAGGCGTCGATGACCGCCTCGTCCACCATCGAGTTGACCTTGATGCGCACGTACGCGGGGCGGCCCGCGCGGTGGTGGGTGATCTCGCGCGTGATGCGGGACACCAGCCCGTCGCGCAGCGACTTGGGCGCGACGAGCAGGCGGCGGTAGTTCTCCCGGCGCGAGTAGCCGCTGAGCCGGTTGAACAGGTCGGACAGGTCGGCGCCGACCTTCGGGTCGGCGGTCAGCAGGCCCAGGTCCTCGTACAGGCGGGCGGTCTTGGGGTGGTAGTTGCCGGTGCCCACGTGCGAGTAGCGGCGCAGCGTGTCGCCCTCCTGGCGGACCACGAGCGACAGCTTGCAGTGGGTCTTCAGGCCGACCAGGCCGTAGACGACGTGGCAGCCGGCCTCCTCCAGCTTGCGCGCCCACTTGATGTTCGCCTGCTCGTCGAAGCGGGCCTTCAGCTCCACCAGGACGAGCACCTGCTTGCCGGACTCGGCGGCGTCGATGAGCGCGTCCACGATCGGCGACTTGCCGGAGGTGCGGTAGAGGGTCTGCTTGATGGCCAGCACGTCGGGGTCGGCGGCGGCCTGCTCCAGGAACGCCTGCACGGAGGTGGAGAAGGAGTCGTACGGGTGGTGCAGCAGCACGTCCCGCTCGCGCAGCGCGGCGAAGATGTCCGGCGGGCTGGCGGACTCGACCTCGGCCAGGTCGCGGTGGGTGCCGGCGACGAACCTGGGGTACTTCAGCTCGGGCCGGTCCAGGGAGGCCATCTCGAACAGGCCGGTCAGGTCCAGCGGGCCGGGCAGCGGGTAGACCTCGGCCTCGGAGACCTTCAGCTCGCGCACCAGCAGGTCCAGCACGTACGGGTCGATGGTCTCCTCGACCTCCAGGCGCACCGGGGGTCCGAAGCGGCGGCGCAGCAGCTCCTTCTCCAGCGCCTGGAGCAGGTTCTCCGCGTCGTCCTCCTCGACCTCCAGGTCCTCGTTGCGCGTGACGCGGAACATGTGGTGCGCGAGCACCTCCATGCCGGGGAACAGCTCCTCCAGGTGCGCCGCGATCACGTCCTCCAGCGGGACGTACCGCTGCGGGGATGCCTCCAGGAAGCGCGAAAGCAGCGGCGGCACCTTCACGCGCGCGAAGTGGTCGTGGCCGGTGACGGGGTTGCGCACGACGACCGCGAGGTTCAGCGACAGGCCCGAGATGTACGGGAAGGGGTGCGCGGGGTCGACGGCCAGCGGGGTGAGGACGGGGAATATCTGCTGGCGGAAGAGGGTGAACAGGCGGCCCTGCTCCTCCTCGCTCAGGTCCGGCCAGCGGATGAGGTGAACGCCCTCTTCGGCCAGCGCCGGGGAGACGTCCTGCTGGTAGCAGGCGGCGTGCCGGGCCATCAGCTCGCGGGAGCGGGTCCAGATCTGCTCCAGCACCTCGCGGGGCTGGAGGCCGGAGGCGGAGCGGGTGGCGACGCCGGTGGCGATGCGGCGCTTGAGGCCGGCGACGCGCACCATGAAGAACTCGTCGAGGTTGCCGGCGAAGATCGCCAGGAAGTTCGCGCGCTCCAGCAGCGGGGTGGCCGGGTCCTCGGCCAGCTCCAGCACCCGCTCGTTGAAGGCCAGCCAGCTGCGCTCGCGGTCCAGGAACCGGCCCTGCGGCAGCTCGCCGCCGGGCTCCTGGTCGCCGTCCGCGTAGCCGCCGTTCTGGTGTTTCTGGTACTTCTCCGGGTAGCCGCGCTCGTAGTCCTCCGGGTAGCCGTCCACGTCCGCGTCCAGGTCCGGGTCGAGCTCACGGACCGGTGGGGCCGCGACGGCGTGCGGCCGGTGGGCGGCGATCGAGCCGACGGACGGCTGCGATCCCGGTGGGGGGGTGTCGGGCGCCTGACCGCTGGACTGGTTCATGACTCCATTTTTCCGCGCCACGGCCCGGTCGGGCGGCTCGGAGGCCGGCGGCGGGGCCGCGCGGAGTCTCCGGCTCCTGGAACTCGGCACAGCGGGCTGCATTCAGCGATGTTCGCAATGGTTTCTGAATGACCGGTAACGGAGACATGGCGCGTAGGAAATCGGGGTCCGTCCCGCACTCACCGGCCGGGCCGTTGCCCCCAGTCTGCCCCGGTATGACCTTGGTAACCCCTGGTACGAGCCGTCTGGGCGGTTTCCGGGTACGGGACCGCCGGGCGCGCGGCACGGAGCCGGGCCGGCGGGCGGCGGTACGGGGCGGCCGGGCTCCCCGCACGTCCCGGCCGGGACCGTACCGGCCGGGACCGCCCGGCGCCCGGCCTCAGGACTCCGTGCGGTACATCAGGTCCGTCTCGTACGTGGTGAAGCCCAGCCGCTCGTAGACGGTGACGGCGGCGGTGTTGTCCGCGTCGACGTACAGCATCGCCGCCGGCAGGCCCCGGGCGGCCAGGTGCCGCAGGCCCACGGCGGTCAGCGCCGCGCCCAGGCCGCCGCCCTGCGCCGAGGGCCGCACCCCCACCACGTACACCTCGCCGAGCCGGTCCTCGGCGTGCACCTTGGTCCAGTGGAAGCCGATGATCTCGCCGCCCTCCGCCGGCCGCTCGGCCAGGAAGAAGCCCGCCGGGTCGAACCACGGCTCGGCCTTGCGGTCGTCCAGGTCGGCCTGGGTGAGGGCGCCCTGCTCGGGGTGGTGTGCGAACGCCTCGGCGTTGGCGGCCAGCCACGCGGCGTCGTCCGCGCCGGGCCGGAAGGCGCGTACGGCCACGCCGGGCGGCAGGGCGGGCTCGGGGATGTCCAGCTCGGCCAGGGGCGCCAGCGGCCGGCGCAGCTGCCGCAGCTCGCGGAAGCGGTACAGGCCCAGGGTCTGCGCGAGGTGGCGGGCGGAGGCGTGCCCGCCGTGCGCCCACACCCGCAGCCGCTTGCCGGACTCCCGAAGCAGCGCCGCGCCCAGCGCCCGGCCGTGCCCCCGGCCGCGCTCGGCGGGGTGCACGACCAGCTCGGCGGCCGGCGCCTCCACCGGGTCGGTGTCCTCCAGCTGGCCGTAGCCGACCAGCTCGCCGGTGCGGTCGCGCACCACCAGGTGGCGCACGCCGGCCCGCCGTCCGCGCAGCCGCAGCCTGCCCTGCTCGGAGACGGCCTGCTGGCCGTCCACGCGCGCGGCGTCGGACAGCAGCCGCCGCACGTCCTCGGCCACGGCGGGGCTCAGCTCGTCCAGGACCTCGATGCGCCTGCCGCCGAAGGGGTCGCTCAGCACGTCACTCATGATCCGAGCCTACGTCCCGCCCCCGGCCCCGCCCACGGCTCTCCGGTGGTCCGACGCCGGGTGCGGAGCGCGGGTGTCCGCCGGGCGTGGGAACGCGTCCGCGGCCCCCGCCGGGTCAGCCGAGACCGGCGGACCCGGCCGGGTCAGCGGATCCCGCCGGATCCGGCGCGGGCGCCCGGGGCGGCCCGGCGCGCACGGGCGGGGTGCCGCCCGCCCGTACCGTGGGTCAGCTCTGCGTCACACCGCACTTGCGGCACCGCACGGCGCCGCCCCACTCGACCCAGTCGTGATCGCATTCTCTCATCGTGGGAACTCTCTCGTGCTGTACCAGTACTGGGGATCTTCCCCCGCCGCCGCCCGGCACTCCCGCGCGCGACCCCTGCTCCGTGGCGATCTCCCCCTACCGCCGCGCGGGCGGCGCGCCAGGCGGCGGCCCCCGGCGCCGCGCGTCCCCCGGCGAACGTACGCCGTGCGGGGCCGCCCGCGCGCCAGGGACGGCGCGGCCCCGCACCGGACGTCCGCCCGCGCGCAACCAGCTCGTAACTCCGGTCCTCTGCCGCGCTACGCGCGCAGACCGTAAGCTGCCGCGCGGCTGACGCCTGAAGGACTCTCACCCGAGCCAGACCCCCCACACGAGCGAAAGCAGAGGGGAACCTGATGCCAGCGAAACCCCAGCGGCGCCCGGTGGCGCGCCGGCTGGCCGCGGTCGCGGCGGCGCTCGCGGCCACGGTCGGCGTGCTGTACGCCGCTCCTGCGGGCGCGGACCCGGCGGCCGCGGACGGCATGGGCCGCACCGTCGACGTACAGCTGTTGTCGTTCAACGACCTGCACGGGAACCTGGAGCCGCCGCAGGGCTCCTCCGGGACGGTGACCGAGCGGCAGCCGGACGGCACCACCAAGGCGATACCGGCCGGCGGCGTGGAGTACCTGGCCACGGCGCTGCGGCAGGCACGCGCGGGACACCGGTACTCCGTCACCGCCGCGGGCGGCGACATGATCGGCGCCAGCCCGCTGCTGTCCGGCCTGTTCCACGACGAGCCGACGGTCGAGGCGCTGAACAAGCTCGACCTGGACGTGTCGTCGGTGGGCAACCACGAGTTCGACGAGGGCGCCACCGAGTTGGCCCGCATGCAAAGCGGCGGCTGCCACCCGAAGGACGGCTGCTACGAGGACGGGAAGACCTTCCCCGGCGCCGACTTCCCGTACCTGGCCGCCAACGTGACCGACGAGAGGACCGGCAAGCCGATCCTCAGGCCCTACTGGGTGTGGAAGCACCACGGCGTGAAGATCGGCTTCGTCGGCGTCACGCTGGAGGGCACGCCGGACGTGGTCACGGCCGAGGGCGTCAAGGGCCTGACGTTCCACGACGAGGCCGAGACGATCAACACGTACGCCAGGGAGCTGGAGCGGCAGGGCGTCCGGGCCGTCGTCGCCCTCATCCACGAGGGCGGCCTGCCGGTGTCGTCGGCGTACAACGACTCCTGCGGCAGCCCCGGCCCGGGCAGCGGCATCTCCGGCCCGATCACCGACATCGCCCGGCGCATCTCGCCGTCGGTCGACGCGCTGGTCACCGGCCACACCCACCAGGCGTACGTGTGCACCATCCCGGACCCGTCCGGCACCCCGCGCCTGGTCACCTCCGCCGCGTCCTTCGGCCGGCTGTACACCGACACCACGCTGACCTACGACCGGCGCACCCGCGACATCGTGCGCACCAGCGTGCGGGCGGGCGCCTCGGCCAACCACGTGGTGGACCGGCAGCGCCCCAAGGCGCCCGACATGACCGAGCTGATCTCCCGCTGGAACAAGCTGGCCGCGCCGGTGGCCTCCCGGCCGGTCGGGTACGTGTCGGCGGACATCCCCGGGCGCGGGTCGGGCGCGTACGAGTCGCCGCTGGGCGACGTGGTCGCCGACGCGCAGCTGGAGGCCACGTCGGCGCCCGACCGGGGCGGCGCGCAGCTGGCGCTGATGAACCCCGGCGGCATCCGCTCCGACCTGGCCTATCCGGCGTCGGGGAGCGAGGGCGACGGGGTGGTGACCTACGGTGAGGCGTTCACGGTGCAGCCGTTCACCAACATGCTGAACGTGCTCACCCTGACCGGGGAGCAGCTGCTGACCGTGCTGCGGCAGCAGGTCAGCGGCGCGAACCAGGCCGCGCCGCGCATCCTCCAGGTGTCGAAGGGGCTCACCTACACGCTGGATACGACCAGGACCGGCGCGGACCGGATCGTGGCGGACTCGGTGCGGCTGAACGGCGAGCCGCTGGCGGCGGCGAGGACCTACCGGGTGGCCGTGAACGAGTTCCTGGGCGGCGGCGGCGACGGCTTCCCGGTGTTCAGGGAGGGCACGGACAAGCTGGTGGGCGCCTCGGACCTGGAGGCTTTCACCGGCTACCTGGGCGCGCACTCCGCGCCGTCCGCGCCGCTGGCCCCGCCCGCGGCGGACCGGATCCGGATCGTGCGGTAGCCGCGCCTGTCGCGCGCGCGGCCCGCCTCCCCTTCTGGCGCGGGGAGGCGGGCCGCCACGTACGCACGGCACGTGGGGGGCTACCGGCGTACGGCCTAGGCGTGGACGGCGGGGGCGCCTTCCACGGACAGGGCCCGGACCTTGCCGCTGCGGTAGAGCAGCCCGGATATCACCAGGCCGGCCGCGAAGAAGCCCGCCGACCACCAGTAGGCGGTCGAGTAGCTGTGCAGCTGGGCCCTGGCCACCAGGTCGGGGCTGGGCTGCTTGCCCTTGACGTAGTTCTGGGCGGCGGTGGAGGCCAGCGAGTTCAGCAGCGCGGTGCCGACCGAGCCGCCGACCTGCTGCATGGTGTTGACCATGGCCGAGGCCACGCCCGCGTCGCGCGGGTCGACGCCGGCGGTGGCCACGTTCATGGCGGTGGCCATCATCAGGCCGATGCCGAGCCCGGTGACCACCAGCGGCGGCAGCACGTGGGCGGCGTAGGTGGAGTCCAGGTCGAGGCCGGTCATCCACACCAGCCCGGCCCCGGCCAGGCCCATGCCCAGCGGCACCACCGGCTTGGGGCCCAGGCGCGGCAGCAGCACGTTCGTGGCCAGGTTGGCCGTGATCATCAGCGCGCCGATCATCGGCAGGAAGCCCAGACCGGTCTTGACCGGCGTGTAGCCGAGGATCTGCTGGAGGTAGTAGGTCAGGAACAGGAACACGCCGAACATGCCGACCGCGGTGATCAGCACGGACAGGTACGACGCGCCGCGGTTGCGGTCCAGCGGCACGCGCAGCGGCAGCAGCGGGTGCGCGGCCCGCGTCTGCCAGGTCACGAAGACGGTCAGCAGCACCACGCCGGCGATCAGGAAGCCCCAGGTCTGCGGCGAGCCCCAGTCGTGGGACTCGGCGTTGGCGAAGCCGTAGACGATGCAGAACAGGCCGCTGGAGACCAGCACCACACCGGGCACGTCCAGCTTCGCGTTCCGGTCACGGGCGGTGCGCTGGAGGAAGACGACGGCGCCCACGATGGCGAGGCCGGCGATGAGCAGGTTCACGTACAGCGTCCAGCGCCAGCTCAGGTGCTCGGTCAGCAGACCGCCGAGCAGCAGGCCGATCGCGCCGCCGGCGCCCGCGATGGCGCCGTAGACGCCGAACGCCTTGCCGCGCTCCTTCGGATCGGTGAACGTGGTGGTCAGCAGGGACAGGGCGGACGGGGCGAGCAGCGCGCCGAACGCGCCCTGTAGGGCGCGGGCCGCGACCAGCACCTCGAAGCTGCCGGCCGCGCCGCCGAGCGCGGAGGCGGCGGCGAAGCCGACCAGGCCCACCAGGAAGGTGACCCTGCGGCCGAGCAGGTCGGCGAGCCGGCCGCCGAACAGCAGCAGGCTGCCGAAGGCCAGGGCGTAGGCGGTGACCACCCACTGCCGGTCGCCGTCGGAGAAGCCCAGGTCCTTCTGCGCCGAGGGCAGGGCTATGTTCACGATCGTGGCGTCGAGGACGACCATCACCTGGGCGAGGCCGATGACGGCCAGGACCCACCAGCGGTGCCGGCTCGCCCCCTCGGGGTGCTGACCGGACGCCTTGGTGAAGGCGCCCTCGGGTGTGGCGGTGGAGCGGGGCATGGTCTTGAGTTCTCCCTGCGGACGAGGGCGTATGGGGGGTGCGGTGAGGGGCGTCGGGGGCCCGCGCGGTCTTCACGGCCTGCGGCGTACCGCACCGCGCGGGCTCGTCGGTACGGGCGCCGGGGTCAGGAGTGCCGCAGCGCGGGCAGCAGGGCCCCGTCGACGAACCGGGTCAGGTAGTCGGCATCGATGAACTCATCCTCAAGCAGTGGCCGAAGTGTGATGCTTGCAAACAGCATTTGCGGCAAAAAGTCGGCAGCGGCCGGCCGGTGCGCCAGCTCCCCGCGCTCGACCGCCCGCTCCACGAACCGGGACAGGTTGGCCGCCTCGGGGGCGATCAGCGACTGCCGCAGGGCCACGGCGAGGTCGCGGTCGTTCAGCCCGGCGTGCGCGATCGTCATGAGCAGCGGGGTGTCCCGCTGTGTCCGCTCGGCGATCCGGGTGACCAGCGTGACGAAGTCCCCGCGCAGGCTCCCCGTGTCGATCTCGCCCGCACGCGCGGGCCGGTGGGCGTGCAGGGCGGCGGCGACCAGCTGGGGCTTGCCCTGCCACTGCCGGTAGAGGGTGGCCTTGCCGCACCGCGCCCTGGCGGCCACCGCGTCCATCGTCAGGCTCTCGTACCCGACCTCGCGCAGCACTTCCACGACGCCGGCGAGCACCTCCGCCTCCCGCTCGGGGGTCATTCGGGGGCGGCGGGTCCGGATGATCGGACCGTGCGCGAGCATGGGCTGCACCTCACTGATGGAACGAGACCGTCTCGTTCTATATTCGAGGATAGGGCGGGTGCCGGGTGAACGCAACCGGGCGCGGAAGTACGGCCGGATCCGCGTGCCGCCGCCCCGGCGGGGCCGGGCGGCGGGGCCTGGGCGGTACGCGCGGGCGCACCGCACGCGCGGGCGGACGGTACGCGTGGGCGGGCGATGCGCGCGCGTACCGCCCGCTCCCACGAGGTCAGCCCAGCGGCGGGGCAGGGTGAGGCGGCGGGCTCGGGGGCTCCTCGGGAGGCAGGTCCGGGGGCGGGGTGGGGGCGCCCGGCAGGCGGAGCCGGGCGACGGTGCCGCCGCCCGGGGCCGGGGCCAGCGCCACCTCCCCGCCGGCCTGCCGGACCGCGCGGGCCACGATCGACAGGCCGAGGCCCGAGCCGGGCAGGCTGCGCGCGGACGGCGAGCGCCAGAACCGCTCGAAGACGTGCGGCAGCTCCTCGGGCGGAATACCGGGCCCATGATCCCGCACCGTCAGCTCTCCGCTTCGGAGCGCGACCTCGATCACACCACCCGAAGGACTGAACTTCACCGCGTTGTCGAGCAGGTTCACCAGCGCCCGCTCCAGCGCGGCCGGCTCGGCCCGTACGTACCAGGGCGTCAGCCGGGCCTCGATGGCCAGGTCGGCGGCCCGCAGCCGGGCCCGCTCCAGGGCGGCGAGGGCCACGTCGTGCAGCCCCACCACGCGCGGCGGCCGACTGCCGGGCAGCGCCTCCGGCCGGGCCAGCTCCTGGAGGTCGCCGATCAGCGCGGCCAGCTCGGTCATCTGCGCGGTGACGCTGGCCAGCAGCGCCCGGCGGTCCTCGGGCGGCAGCGCCCGGCCGGTCTGCTCGCTGCGCGACAGCAGCTCGATGTTCGTACGCAGCGAGGTCAGCGGCGTGCGCAGCTCGTGCCCGGCGTCGGCGATGAGCTGCTGCTGGAGCGCGCGGGAGGACGCCAGCGCCGCGGTCATCGCGTTGAACGACCGGGACAGCCGGGCGATCTCGTCCTCGCCCGACACCGGGATGCGCACGGCCAGGTCCTCGGTGCGGGCCACGTGCTCGACCGCCTCCGTCAGCCGGTCCACCGGCTTCAGGCCCGCGCGGGCGATCCACAGCCCCGCCGTCGCCGCGCCCAGCACGCCCACCGCCGCCACGGCGAGCAGGATCACGGCGAGCTTCCTGAGCGGTTCCTCGACCTCGCTCAGCGGGCGGGCCACCGAAACCGCGATCCCGCGCGAAGCGAGCAGCCGGTTCCCGGGCTGGTAGGTGTAGACGCGCATGCGCCGGCCCTCGGAGTCCACCGCGGTGTGCAGCGCGGAGTGGCGCTGGCCCCGCGCGACGGCCACGTCCCGGTGCCGGGCGGGGATGTGCGGGGAGCCCTCCGGCCCGCCCGAGCACACCCGCCCGTCCGCCAGTACGACCTGCACCGTGTAGTACGTGCCGGGCTTCGGCTTGCCGAGGGCTGCCGCGGGGGCCGGCTCCGCGGTGTCCCCTTCCCGGCACCGGCTCCACAGCAGCTGTACGTAGTCGTCGTCGGCCCGCGCGCCGCGCAGGGACGTGTCGAGCTGCTCGGTGAACTGCTCCCGGCTGATCAGCCAGCAGGCGAGCGCGGACAGGGCCACCGCCACGGCGACCGCCACCGCGGTCAGCAGGGCCAGCCGGGAGCGCAGCGGCAGCCCGCGGAGGGCGCGCTTCACGCGGGGCCCCTGGGACACCTGGGACACGCGGCTCACGACGGTCCGCCGTCCGGCGCCGTGGGCCGCAGCACGTAGCCCACACCGCGCACGGTGTGCACCGTGCGCGGCTCGCCGCCGGCCTCCGTCTTCCGGCGCAGGTACATGACGTACACGTCGAGCGAGTTGGACGCGGGCTCGAAGTCGAAGCCCCACACCGCCTTGAGTATCTGCTCGCGCGTGAGCACCTGGCGCGGGTGCGCCATGAACATCTCCAGCAGCGTGAACTCGGTGCGGGTCAGCTCCACCCGCCGCCCGCCGCGGAAGACCTCGCGCGTGGCGCGGTTCATCCGCAGGTCGCCGACGGTCAGCTCGCGGCCGTCGTCCTGGGCCGCTCCCCCGGGCCCGGCGGCGTACGAGCTGCGGCGCAGCAGGGCCCGGATCCGGGCCAGCAGCTCGTCCAGCTCGAAGGGTTTGACCAGGTAGTCGTCGGCGCCCGCGTCGAGCCCGGTGACCCGGTCGCCGACCGTGTCGCGCGCGGTGAGCATCAGCACCGGCACGGTCGCCCCGCCCGCGCGCAGCCGCCGCGCCGCGGTCAGCCCGTCCATGCGGGGCATGAGCACGTCGAGCACCACCAGCTCGGGGTCGTAGGCGCCGACCTTGGCCAGCGCGTCCAGACCGTCGACGGCGGTCTCGGTCGCGTAGCCCTCGAAGGCCAGGCTGCGTCGCAGCGCCTCCCGCACGGCCGGCTCGTCGTCGACGATCAGGATGCGGGCGGGGGCGTCGCCGTGCTCGGCGGTGCTCATACGGGCGTACCTCACGGGGGGGACGGGGAGCGGCGGGCGGGGTTCAGCCTGCCACGCGCGCGTGGCGGGCCGCAGCGGGCGGCCGGACCGGACGGACGCGCAGCCGTCGCGGGGTGGGCAGGCGTGGCGGGCGGCCGGGGCGGCTCCTCACGGTTCCCGCTGTCCGCGGGTCCCGGCCCCGGCGCTGCCGGCCTCCTCCGGGCGCCGCGATCCCGTACGGCCGTCAGTCCCTCAGGCGCGGCGGCCGCCGCGCAGCGCGGACAGGTCGGACCTGACGGTGTCGACCGGGATGGCGAAGCCCAGGCCGACGCTGCCCGCCGTGGCCGAACTGGTGGCTCCGGCGGGTGCGTACATCGCCGAGTTGATGCCGATGACCTCGCCCTTCATGTTGATCAGCGCGCCGCCGGAGTTGCCCGGGTTGAGGGACGCGTCGGTCTGGATGGCCTTGTAGGTGGTGGTCGACCGGCCCACGTCGCCGTTGAACTCGCCGCCGCCGAACTGGAACGGCCACCGCCCGTCCCCCTGCCGCCCCCGGCTCTCGTCCCTCGGCACGGTCACCTCGCGGTTCAGGGCGGAGACGATGCCGCTGGTGACGGTGCCGGTCAGGCCCTCGGGAGAGCCGATGGCCACCACCTGGTCGCCGACCCGGACGGAGTCGGAGTCGCCGAGGGTCGCCGCCTTCAGGCCGCTCGCGCCCGAGACCTTGACCAGCGCCAGGTCCTTGGCGCTGTCGGTGCCGACGACGGTCGCGCTCTTCTTGCTGCCGTCGCTGAACGTCACCTGGATCGCGTCGGCTCCGGCTATCACGTGGTTGTTGGTGACGATCTCGCCGTCGGCGGTGACGATCACGCCGGAGCCGGTGGACCGGCCGTCGGCGGTCGTGGCGCTGATCTCCACAATGCTCGGGCTGACGGCGGCGGCCACGGCGGCCACGCTGCCGGAGGAGGAGGCGTTCGCGTTGACGGCCGGAGCGCCGGCGGACGGGCGGGCGGTGGTGTTCTGGGAGTCGGAGACCAGCGCGGCCGTGCCGCCGCCGGCGAGCGCCGCGACCAGGGCCACGGCGGCCAGCAGCGCGGCACCCCGGCGCCGCCCGCGCGCCCGGCCCGCCGCGTCCG
>NZ_JAVSCF010000041.1:0-32734 GCF_031932565.1 Streptomyces sp. B1866 | reverse complement strand
GGGCGTGCGTGACCCGTATCCCGGGGCCGTCCCCGGCTGGTGCCGGAGGCGGGGCGTGGTTGTCGGCGCAGTGTGTGGCGGCGGTGCGGCCGGGCGGCCTCAGAGAGGCACACGCCTTGTGCCACGGCGGCCGGTGCGCCTGCCGGTGCCACCGCAAGACCGCCATCAGCCTCGGTCTGCTGGTCGGCGGGCCCGCGTCCCTCGCCGGTGGCGACGACCCGACCGGTCAGTCCGAGCCCGTACCGGTGCCCCCGGAGGCGACCGCGGGGCGGCCGGGCTGGGACCGGCGCCGGCACCCGCCCGTCACCCCCGCCGAAGCCACGGCGGAGATGCTGGAGGCCGGGTACGAGCCCATCGAGTCCTACCCGGGACGGGCGTCGGTGGCCTGGTCGTGCCGGTGCACGACCTGCGGAGCGGCACGCCGCGTCAAGCTCTCCGAAGCCCGCGCGGGGCAGCGCTGCCAACACGTCCGGAACGTACCCCTCCTGCCGCCGCCCCCGCGCCCCTGAGACCGGGGCGGGCGCGGCTGGCCCCACACCGGCGATCCCCCCGTGCCGGACATGGCCAGGGCCGGTCCGCCCGTCCCACGGCCCGACCCGCCCGTACCACCCCCTGGCGTCCTGTCCGGTGGCGGTACGGCGCGGGCCGGGCCCCCGGCCGGGACCGGTACCGCAGCCGTGCGGGGCTGCGACCGGGTCAGGTGCTGCAAGAGGCGCTGCTGAGGCGGTGGGAGAGGATGCTGATCGGTTCCACGAAGGTGCCGCCGGTTCCGGTGGGACGGCCGTTCATGCATCCGATCGGGTTCACGTGGTTGATGGCGGCGTAATAGGTGACGGAGCCCGCCGCACCGGCCGAGATGTACATCGACCGGACCACCGGCAGGGGGCTGGCCCAGGAGCACTTCACGTCGCCGCGCAGCCAGTCGTTGTCGGACACGTTCCAGGCGCACCGCTGGCCTGAGCCGCTGGTGCCGGTGTAGAAGCACACGTTCTTCGAGGGACAGCTGAAGGCCGTCGGCTGCGCCGAGGCGGATTCCATACCTGCCAGGCCCGCTGTCGCGGCCAGGCCGATCGCCATCAGGGCGGCGTGAGTCTTGCGCACGGCGTGCTCCTCGTTCGGTCGTCGGCGGATGCCCGGGCAGCCGAAGAGTGGGCAGGGGCGCCGGGCGTAACGGGTCCGCCTGTGGGGGCGTCTTCCCAGGATGCGTACGCCGCGGGAGGTTGTCGTTGGCCGTGGGTCGACACTTCCTTGACGACTGGGCGCCACGCCGGGCGCCGACTCTGGCGCTCCTCCCGCTGCCGCGACAGCAGTTCCGTCGTCGGCGCAGTGCCCGGCGGCGGGCCGGTGGACACATGCGCGGCAACGACGACTGCCGTCGTCATCTGATCGGGTGATCAGGCTCCCGGAGCGGCGCGGGAGGACCGGCAGGTGCAGCGAGCCTTATGGGCGCAGAAGGAATGCGAACAGTCGCACGCCTCGGCAGCGACCACCTACCACCGGACGTTCGAGGAGGCACCGTAAGCGCGGGACACCACACCTCATGGTCGGTTCCCGAGGAGCACCGAGCGGATCCGGCGTACGTCGAAGCCGGGGCGGCCATCGCGCTCGGTCAGGCGGTGTACGACCGCCGCACGGCTCTGGGCATCGACCAGGTGTCGCTCGCCGAACGCACGGGTCTCACCGTGCAGGACGTCGACCGCCTCGAAGGCGGCGGGACCACGCCCACTCTTCCGCTGTTGCGTACGTTGGCCAGAGCCCTCGACGCGAAGCTGGACGTGTCCATCGACACCGAGGAAACCCACGTCTCGTTCATCCCGCACGCCGCTTGATCTGCGAAGCCGCTCCTAGGCTGGCTGGTGTGGGACCCGGCGCCGTCGCGCGGCTGGCCCCACACCGGCAATCCCCCGTGCCGGACATGGCCACGCCAGCCGCCCGCCCCTCCAACCCGGCCGCCCGTACCACCGCAAGACGAGGGGCGCGAAGCTGGGCCTGTGTGGTCAGGTACGCGGCCTGAATATGTCGCCAAGGGTGTATGATGGCAGCGTTATATTCCAGAGGTGGAAGGGTGACACATGGCGTGGACGATCGTCGTGGTCGAACCGGCCCTGTCGTGGCTGCACAGCCTGCGCCGAACCGACCGCGCCACGCTCGCTCAGGTCAGCGCGGCCATCACCGCCCTGGAAGAAGAGGGTCCCGCGCTGGGCCGTCCCCTGGTCGACACCGTCAAGGGGTCTGCACTGGCCAACCTCAAGGAGTTGCGTCCGGGCTCGGCGGGCTCAGCGAGGTGCGACTACTGTTCGTCTTCGATCCCACTCGCCAGGCTGTGATCCTGGTGGGTGGTGACAAGGCGGGCAACTGGTCCGGCTGGTACCGGACCGCGGTGCCGCAGGCCGAGCAGGCGTACGCGGATCACCTCAAGCGCATCGAAGGAGAGGGCGACGCGCATGACCATCGATCACCGTAAAGACCCGCAGGCCGTCTCCTGGGGAGAGCTCGTGGAGGAGTTCGAGTTCACCCCCGAGGAGAAGGTTGAGATCGCGCGTGGAGCACGGGTGTTGATCGCCGCTGCCCGCGCGCACCGGCTTGCCGAGCTGCGTAAGCGGCGGCAAACCACACAGGTGCAGGTCGCCGAAGCCATGGGCGTCTCCCAGGCCCGTGTGTCGCGAATCGAAAAGGGCCAGTTGGAGCGCAGCGAGGTCGACACCCTCGCCGCCTATGTGCGGGCTCTGGGCGGAAAGCTGAAGATCGTCGCCGACTTTGGTGACGAGTCCTACGTCCTGGGCTGACGGCGGCGTCAGCCGGAAAGCTCCCCGCGCGGCCCGGACAGCAGCTCCGTGAAGGTCTGGGCCGCCGAAGGGGCCGCGTCGCCGCAGCAGTTGTTGAACAGGACGTGCACCTCCTCGGCCTCCTCCGCCAGGGCCCGGGCGCGGGCCGCCCACGGGGCCAGTTCGCGCGGCTGGTAGCGGTAGCGGTAGCGCTCGACGCGGTCGCCGTCGGACCACGCGTTGCTGCGGCCGTGGAAGCGGATCACGGACAGCCGCTTGTCGGTGGCGGCCGCCAGCGGGGGGACCGAGGTGGGGTGGCCCTGGGCCATGTCGACGCAGACCAGGGGCAGGTCGTGGCGGTGCAGGAAGTCGAGGGTGCGCCGCTGCCGCGCCTCGTCCTCGAACCACGCGCCGTGCCGGAACTCCACGCTCACCCGGTACGGCGCGCAGCGCTCGCGGCACTCCAGCACGTACCGCCGCGCCTCCGGGCCCGGCCGGAACCACGGCGGGAACTGGAACAGCACCGCGCCCAGGCGGCCCGCGTCGTGTAACGGGCGCAGGGCGCCCAGGAAGCGGTCCCAGACCTCGGCGACGGCGTCCGGCGGCAGGTGGTGCGGGTGGAGCATGGCCGGGGCGCCGGGCGGGCGCAGTGCGGCGGGGAGGGCGGACGTGCGGGTGGGGTGGCGGGTGAGCAGGGAGAACGCCTTGACGTCGAAGACGAAGCCGGGCGGCGTGCGCCGCACCCACAGGCGGCTGTTGCGCTCGCTCGGCAGCGCGTAGTACGTGGCGTCGACCTCGACGACCGGGAAGCGGGCGGCGTAGTAGCGCAGCCGGTCCTCCGCCGAACGTACCTGCTGCGGATACCAACCGGCCCGCGCGAGGGCCGGGTCCGTCCAGGAGCAGGTGCCGACCATGATGCGTCCCATGCGCGCCGGGTACCCCGCTCGCGGCGCTTATCGCCCGGCAACCGAGGAGTCCGCTGCCGGGACCCGACGGCGGCACGGCGGCGGCAGCCCACCCGCACCCTCCGGCGGGCTCCTCGCTAACTCTTGGGTAACCGTTTCGTAATCTCTTCGGTGCGGCCCCGCGTTCGGACATACGATCGGTCGGCCACACTGCTGGGGGGTGCATTTCGTGCCGGTTCCGCCCGGTGCGCCGGGGGCGGCCGGAGTCTGCCGCCTGTCCGGTGGTCTCGCCCTGTCCGTGTGGACGTAGCGACATCCACCGACAGGAGAAGTGTGTGTTCCCTGCCTCCTCGGGCGCGAGACACGGCCGCCGCATGCGCATAGGTCTGCCCGCCACCGCCGTCGCGCTCGCCGTCGGCCTCGGCGGCGCCCTCGCCTCCGCCCCCGCCCAGGCCGCCCGCGCGCCGTTCGCCGTGAAGCCGGACGCCGCGGCTCCGGCCGCCGACGCCCGCCCGGCCCCGTCCCGGGCCGAGCTGGCCGCCCGCGTCAAGGGCGCGCTGCGGGCCGACCGCCACGGCGCCGGAGCGGGCAAGAGCTCCCTGGCCGCCCAGGCGCCCGCCGCCGACACCTCCGCCGGTACGTCCGGGTCCGGTACGTCGGCCGGGTCCGCCTCGCCGTCGGGCGTCGACCCGAAGATCATCGGTGGCACGGACGTCCCGATCGCCAACGCGCCGTGGATGACCCAGCTGTGGTACTACGACGACCGGGGCACCAGCGACGAGGCCGACGACATCGGCTTCCTCTGCGGCGGCGCCGTCGTGGCGCCCACGAAGGTCCTCACCGCGGCGCACTGCGTCAAGGGCTACAACTGGTACGACAACGGGGTCCTGATCACCGGCACCGCCCAGCTGCCCACCGACACCCCCGGCGGCGGCGTCGACCTGCACGGCGGCACCCTCGGCGGCCTGTGGCGGCAGTGGAACCACCCGTCGTTCAGCAGCACCACGCTCGACAACGACATCGCCGTGCTGACCCTGCCCGACGCGGTCCGCGTCAAGCCGGTCAACATCACCACGTCGGGCGACACCGGCTCGTACGCGCCCGGCACCCAGGCCACCGTCTACGGCTGGGGCCGCACCAGCTCCACCAGCCAGGACGTCTCCCCGACCCTGCGCACCGCCACCCTGCCGATGGTGTCGGACAGCACCTGTGCCACCACCTACGGCTCCGACTTCGTCAAGGGCCACATGGTGTGCGCGGGCCAGCCCGCCACCGGCTCGGACGCGGGCACCGTCGCCGCCTGCAACGGCGACTCCGGCGGGCCGCTGGTCGTCGGCGGCAAGGTCGTCGGCGTCGTCTCGTGGGGCGTGAAGGACTGCGTGGCCCAGGGCTCGTACAGCGTGTTCTCCAAGGTCAGCGGGTACGTCGGCGCCGTCTACCCGCGACTGGACGACACCAACCTCAGCGGCGACCACCGCGCCGACCTGTTCGCCCGCCGCGCCTCGGACAACACCCTGTACGAGTTCGACTCCAAGGGCACGTCCTTCGCCACCCGGCAGTCCTGGGGCTCGTACGGCGACAAGGACATCGGCCTCCAGACCGACCTGAACCGGGACGGCTACCAGGACCAGATCATCCGCCGCACCTCCACCGGCGCCATGTACTGGCGGCACTGGGTGCCCTCCGCCGAGCGCTGGGACACCACGCTGATCTTCGGCTACTGGGGCAACCGCACCAAGGTCGTCGCGCCCGGGGACGTCACCGGCGACGCCCTGCCCGACCTGCTGTCGGTCACCAGCGGCGGCACGCTCTACATCTACCCGGGCAAGGGCGACGGCACCTTCGGCTCCCCGGCGGCCGTCAGCGGCGGCTGGAACCAGTACAACCGGCTGGTGGGCCACGGCGACTTCACCGGCGACGGCAAGGCCGACCTGCTCGCCCGCGCGAGCAGCGACTCGTCCGTCTACCTCTACCCGGGCACCGGCAAGTCCGGCTCCGGCGCCTACGGCGCGCGCATCCGCGTCCGCGGCTGGCCGCAGTTCAACGCCTTCGCCGCCGTCGGCGACATCACCGGTGACGGCAGGGCCGACCTGCTCGCGCGCACCCCGGCGGGCACGCTCTACCTCTACCCGGGCACCGGCAAGGCGTCGTCCGAGATCTTCGGCAACCCGACGAACATCGGCACCGGCTGGCAGCAGTACAACCTCTTCGGCTGACCCGGCCGAGGTCCGTACGCACGTATCTCTTCCGGCGGGCCCCCGCCGCGCGTCTTCGACACCGCGCGGCGGGGGCCCGTCCGCGTGGGCCGGGCCGCTCGCTACGGGCGTACGGCCGTGGGGAACCGCTCGCTACGGGCGTACGGCCGCGGCGACGGCCCGGGGGCTGCGCGTGGTGCCGCTGCCGGGCACCGGGGCCGTGGCGTCCGAGCCCAGGGCCACCACGCGGTTGGCGGCGTCGACGTGCACCACCTTCGGCCGCAGCGAGCGCGCCTGCGCGTCGTCCACCTGCGCGTAGCTGATCAGGATGACGAGGTCGCCGGGGTGCACCAGGTGGGCCGCCGCGCCGTTGATGCCGATGACGCCGGAGCCGCGCTCGCCCTCGATGACGTAGGTCTCCAGGCGGGAGCCGTTGTCGATGTCGACAATGTGCACCAGCTCGCCGGGCAGCAGGTCGGCGGCCTCCATCAGGTCGGCGTCGACGGTGACCGAGCCCACGTAGTGCAGGTCGGCCTCGGTCACGGTGGCACGGTGGATCTTGGACTTGAGCATGGTGCGCAGCACGGTCGTCACTCTCCTGGCGAGGCACAGAGGTCGCGCCCCCGGGGCGAGGTGCGCGCCGATGCCCATGGTACGGATTCGGCCGCGGCCGGATACGGGCGCGTCCGACCCCAATGCGGGCGGGCCCGTATCCGGCCTGCGGACGGCGCAGGGTGCCGTTCGGTTGCCGGGGGCCGCTCAGCGCCCGGCAGCCGTCCCGGCGCCGTCCGGGGTCAGGCGACCTTCCACTGGCCGACCTGGTCTGCGAAACCCGAGTTCAGCGAGAACTGCACCTTCGCGGGCCTGGCCGCCTTCGGCACCTCGAACACGATCCAGCCCAGCGCCTTGTCGCCGGGCGGGAGGTTGAGGTCCGAGGTCATCTCGGGTCCGGCCGTGATGGCTCCGGCGATGGTCGACTCGAAGCGCTGGCCGTCGGTGTCGGACAGCTGCGCGCCGTTGCCGGGGCTGTCCTGGTAGTCCTTGCTGCCGGTGTTGACCAGCCGGAACTGGGCCGCCACCCACCGCTTGCCCGCGGCGGGCTGCATGAATTCGTCCACGCCCTTGACCGGGTCCGCCCAGCGCAGCACGGTGACGGCCAGCCGCTCGCCGTCCTCCTGGCCCCTGAGCGTGATGGTGTCGCCGACGGCGGCCTCGGCGGGACGGCTGGGCGAGGGGGCGGCGGTGGGGGACCCGCCGCCGGTGCCGCCGGTCGCCGGGGCGGCCGGGGTGCTCCGGTCGGGCTTGGTGGTGACGCCGCCGTCGTCGTCGCTGCCGCACGCGGCCAGGGTGGCGGCAAGCGTCAGAGCGGCGGCGGTGGCGAGTATCGGGCGGCGCACGGGTCCCCTTGCGATGGTGCGGTGTTCGGTGATCGGGGCCAGTGTGCCGTGCGCGGCGTCGGAGGTGGGCCCTCCGAGGGGGTTTCGTGACCGAAGTGTGTCTGCGGCGCGATACAGGACGAGGGGCGGTGCGGGACGAGGTGAGGTGCGGGACGAGGGGCGTACGGGGCGAGGTGAGGTGCGGGACGGGCTGCACCCGCGCGCCGCGACACGCCGCCGTCGGCCTACCGGCGCCCGCACCAGCGGCGCGCCGTGCGGTGACCGGGGCGGGACGCGCGCGGCGGGGCCGGTGGTACGCGCGTACCACCGGCCCCGCCGCGCGCGTCCCGCCGCGCGCGTCCCGCCCGGCGGCCGAACCGCCGTCCGGTGCGGCCGTCAGGCCGTGGTCTTGATCGTCCCGTAGTCGATGCCGCCGTGGGCGAAGGTCGGGCGGACGGGCCAGAACCGCTTCCAGTCGGCGAGTTCCGTCGACGGCAGGATCTGGAGCCACCGGGGGTCGCGGCGGCACGGGTCGGCCATGGTCTTCTCCTTGACCATGGAGTCGTACTGGTCGAGGGAGTCTTCGAGGGTGTTGGCGTTGGGGCAGACCTCGCGGCCGTAGGTGCGGTGGTAGCGGCGGACGCCGGGGATCTTCGAGAGCTCGGGCTGCCAGTTGTCGAGGCTGATGCCGTTCTCCGAGGAGACCCACACGCCGTCGGGCGTGTTGACGACCAGGGAGTGGTTGCCGTCGGTGTGGCCGGGCGTCCAGAGCAGGGAGATGCCGGGGCCGAGTTCGATGTCGCCGTCGAAGCGCACGAAGGCGTCGGGATCGACCCCGGCCAGGCCGCCCTCGACGTACCACGCCCACTGCATCGGGTGCAGCCAGCTGCCGCGACGGCTGGGAAGCCCTGGAGACCGGGCTGGCCTTCGTCGGGCTCACCTGGGCCTTCTGCGAGATCAGCGCGCAGGTCGAGGGCGGCACGGGCCGGCTGGTCTTCGACGCCCGCGGCGTCCCGGCCGACGTCCGGGCGTTCCTCGTGCAGCGCGAACTCGCCTCGGTCGTCACCATCGCGCGCGAGGCGAGCGGCCTGTCCACCGCCCCGGGCCTCGTCATCCACCTGCGCCAGCCGGCCCCGGCGTCGACGGCGCCCTTCACCGACTTCCTCGGGGTGCCGCCCGTGTTCGGCGCGGAGGCCGACTACGTCGAGATTCCGGCGGCGATGCTCGACGAGCCGCTGCCGCAGGCGGACGCGCACACCGCGGCGCTGACCAGGGCCCAGTGCCAGGACCTGCTCGCCCAGTGGCGGGCGCGGACCGGGTTCGCCGGGCAGGTGCGGCGGCTGCTGGCGGCCTCCCCCGGCCGCATGCCCGGCATCGAGGAGGTCGCCGACCGGCTCCACCTCAGCTCCCGCACCCTGCGGCGCAGGCTCGGCGCGGAAGGCAGCACGTTCCGCGGGCTCGTGGACGAGGTCCGCCGGCGGCTCGCCGAGGACCTGCTCGCCGCCGGGGAGCTGAGCGTCGAACAGATCGCGCACCGCCTCGGCTACAACGCCACACCCGCCTTCACCGCGGCGTCACGCGCTGGAAGAACATGTCCCCCCGCGCGTACCAGCGCAGCCGGGCCAGTCGCTAGGCCGGCGCCACGTCCGCGGTCCCGGTCGCGCTCGTCGCCCGCAGGAAGTCGTTGGCCAGTGCCACCACCGTCTCCGGCCGCTCCAGCTGCGGCAGGTGTCCGGTCCGCGGCAGCAGGTGGCCCTCCGCGTGCGGCAGCGCGGCCAGCGCCGCGTGGAAGTGGCGGGTGGGCAGCACCCGGTCGGTGTCGCCCCACAGCACGAGGGCGGGCGTGCGCGCCTCGGCGAGGGTGTTCAGCAGCCTGCGGCGCCAGCCCGGGTACGCGCCCACCAGCGGCGCGCCCATGCTCAGGCCCGTCGCCACGAAGGCGGCGCGGAAGTCGGGCTGCCGGCCGACCTTGGCGGCGTGCCGGACGCGGTCCTCGGTGGCCTGCGCCGGGTCGTGGAACAGGTCCTGGTTGACCTTGAGGCCGGCCGCCCGCGCGCGCGGGCGGAAGCCGCCGCCGACGACGGGCAGGCCGGCCAGCGCGGCGTACGCCATCGGCCGCAGCGACAGGCGGGCCTCGCGGCCGAACCCGGCGCTGGCGGCCAGCACCAGGCCGGCCACCCGGTCCGGGCGGCCGGCGGCGACGGTCATGGACACGGCGCCGCCCAGCGAGTTGCCCATCAGGTACGCCGGGCGCCGCTCGCCGAGCGCGTCGAGCACGCCGACCGCCGCGCGCGCGAAGGCCGCGAGGCCCGGCCGGGCCTTCCGCGGGGCCCGGGTGAGGCCGAAGCCGGGCAGGTCCATGCTGATCACGCGGTGTTCGCGGGCCAGCAGGTCGTGCGCGGGCCACCAGTCCTCCAGGCTGCGGCCGATGCCGTGCAGGAGCAGCACCGGCTGCCCGGCGGCCGGGCCGGACACGCGCACGCGTACGGGGTGGCCCGCCACGTCGACGTACCGGGCGTCCGGGGCCGTACCGCCGGTAGCGGCCGTGCGCCCGGCCCGGCCGGCGTCCGGGGCCGTGCCGCCCTGGCCGCTCACCGGCCGGCCTTCAGCAGCGCGTGGTCCCCGGCCGCCGACCGCCCGGCCTCCGGCACGGCGGAGCGCGGCGTCGGCTTCAGGGTGCGGTCGAGGTTGGTGCGCAGGGTGGTGGCGGCGTCCAGCAGGTAGTTCTGCCGCACCCGCCACGGGCCGCGGTCGCCCTGCCGGGGGAAGGCGTCGATGGACCGCTGGACGTAGCCGGAGGCGAGGTCCAGCAGCGGCCGCTGGGCCAGCGCCCGGTCGGGCCGGGGCACCACGGCCGCGTAGTCGCGGCGCCGCATGTGGCCCAGGACCTTGCACACCAGGCGCGAGGACAGGTCGGCGCGCAGCGTCCACGAGGCGTTCGTGTAGCCGATGCAGACGGCGAAGTTGGGCACGCCCGTGAGCATGGCGCCGCGCCACACGAACTGCTCGGACAGCTTCACCGGTACGCCGTCCACGCTGGGCCCGATGCCGCCGAAGGCCAGCAGCTTCAGGCCGGTGGCGGTGACCACGACGTCCGCCTCCAGCACCCGGCCGGACTTCAGCCGGATGCCCTCGGGCACGAAGGTGTCGATGTGGTCGGTGACCACCGACGCCCTGCCCTTGCGGATCGTACGGAACAGGTCGGCGTCGGGGATCGCGCACAGCCGCTGGTCCCACGGGTTGTACGGGGGCGTGAAGTGCTCCTTCACCGCCTCCGGGTCCTTCAGGAAGCGGGTGGACAGGCCGGTCAGGAACTTCCGGGCGGCCTCCGGGCGGCGCCGGCAGAACTGGTAGAAGCCCATGTTGATCAGGATGTTCTTGCCGCGGATGACCTTGTGGGCGGTCTCCGGCGGCAGCGCGGCCCGGATCTTGTCGGCCACCTTGTCCCGGCCGGGCACGGGCGCGATCCACGTCGGGGTGCGCTGGAGCATGGTGACGTGCGCGGCGGTCTCGGCCATGGTCGGCACAAGCGTGACGGCGGTGGCGCCGCTGCCGATGACCACGACGCGCTTGCCCGCGTAGTCCAGGTCCTCCGGCCAGAACTGCGGGTGCACCACGGTGCCGGTGAACGACTCGGCGCCGGGGAACTCGGGCGCGTGGCCCTGGTCGTAGTCGTAGTAGCCCGCGCAGGAGTACAGGAACCCGCAGGTGACCGTGTGCCGGGTGACGGCCCCGTCCGCGCCGGTGCGCTCCACGGTCACCGTCCACCGCGCCCGCGCCGTCGACCAGTCGGCCCCGACGACCCTGGTGCGGTAGCGGATGTGCCGGTCGATGCCGAACTCGGCGGCCGTCTCCTTGATGTAGCGCAGGATCGACGGCCCGTCGGCGAGCGCCTTGCCGTCCTGCCACGGCTTGAACGGGTAGCTGAAGGTGAACATGTCGGAGTCCGAGCGGATGCCCGGGTAGCGGAACAGGTCCCAGGTCCCGCCCATCGACGGCCGGGCCTCGACGATCGCGTACGACAGGTCGGGGCACTCGGTCCGCAGCCGGTAGGCCGCGCCGACGCCGGACAGCCCGGCGCCGACGATCAGGACGTCGACATGCGCGGGAAGCTCGGGGTGTGCGGACCCGCTGGGATTCTCGGGAAGCTCGCCGGTCGGCTGAGAACTGGGAGAGCGCGTCATGGTCTCAGTGTGAGAAGCAACGCGTCCGTTTTCTTGACGGAAGACGACAACTGTTTGACCCTGTACGACATGTCGGTGATCAGATCCGCGGGCCTGCGCGGCTTCCGCGCGACCGTGGCCGAGCTGGGCGGCAGCGCCGAGGCGTACGCCGCGCGCGCCGACCTGCCGGTGGCCGCGCTCGACACCGACGACCTGATGGTCTCCGAGTACGCCATGGCCCAGGTGCTGGAGATCGCCGCCCACGACCTGGACTGCCCGGACCTCGGCCTGCGCGTGGCCGCCCGCCAGGACCTCGGCATGCTCGGCGCGCTGGCCCTGGCCATCCAGAATTCCGCCACAGTCGGCGACGCCATGGAGTGCACCTCGCGCTACCTGTTCGTGCACGGCCGCTCGCTCAGCCTCAGCCCGGTGCCCGACCCGTACGGAGTGCCCGGTGTCGGCGCCCTCCAGTACGGCACCCGCTCCGGCCTGCCCACCCCGGTGCAGGGCACCGACCTGGGCCTGGGCTTCCTGCACCGCGCGCTGCTGTTCCTGGCCGGGCCGTACGGGCTCCGGTCGGTGGAGCTGCCCTACCGGCCGGCCGCGCCGCTCGCGGCGTACGAGGAGTTCTTCGGCGCGCCCGTGCGCGTGGGCCGGCCCGCGGCCCTGCTGCGCGTGCCCACCAGCCTCGCCGCCCGGCCGCTGGGCGACGCCGACGAGCACCTGCGCCAGCTCGCCCTCGCCTTCCTCGCCGAGCAGTCCCCCGGCGCCGAGGCCGACATCGTCACCCGGGTGCGGGCCGCGGTGCGCCAGTCCCTGCACACCGCCCCACCCGAGATCGGCACCGTCGCCCGCCTGCTCAACCTGCACCCGCGCACCCTCCAGCGCCGGCTCAGCGCCCAGCGCACGACGTTCGCCGTGATCCTGGACGACGAGCGCCGCGAGGCGGCCCGCCGCTACCTGGTGGGCACCGACCTGCCCATGAGCCAGGTGGCCGGGCTGCTCGGGCTGTCCGAGCAGTCGGCGCTCAGCCGCTGCTGCCGCCGCTGGTGGGACACCACGCCGAAGGCGGTCCGGCAGGGGGCGGGCCGGACGCGGCAGGGGTGGCCGCCGGACGGGGACGGGCAGCACGGAGCGGACTTCTGAGCGAATTGTGTCGTCCTCGGTCAAGGCTGTGGCCGGGGCCGCCCGCAGAATAGACCGGTCCGTTTCGCCCGCGACCATGTCCCGAGGGAGCCCCCATGCCCGCGATCGCCCCGTACGAGTTCTCCGGCGGCACCGCCGTCCTGACCGGCGCCGCGAGCGGGATGGGTGAACAGATGGCGTACGGCCTGGCCGCGCGCGGCAGCGACCTGGTCCTGGTCGACCGCGACGCCGAGCGCCTGGAGTCGGTGGCCGCCACGGTCCGCAAGACCCACCCCGACCGGAAGATCGACACCTACGTGGCCGACCTCTCCGACATTCCCGGCATCGACGACCTGGCCGCGCGCATCCTGGACGCCCACCCGCGGATCACCCTGCTGATCAACAACGCGGGCGTGGCCCTGGCCGGGCAGTTCCACGAGTGCACGGCCGAGGAGTTCGACTGGGTCATGAACATCAACTTCCGCGCCCCGGTCGCCCTGACCCGCCTGCTGCTGCCCCGCCTGAAGGAGTCGCGCGGCAGCCACATCGTCAACATCTCCAGCCTCTTCGGCCTCATCGCGCCGCCCGGCCAGTCCGCCTACTCGTCCAGCAAGTTCGCGCTGCGCGGCTTCACCGAGGCGATCCGGCACGAGCTGGCCTGGGCGGGGGTCGGCGTCACCAGCGTCCACCCGGGCGGCATCCGCACCCGTATCGCCGAGTCGGCGCGGTCGGGGTCCGGGGTGGACCAGGCGGAGGTGAAGAAGGGGAAGGAAGGGTTCGCCAAGATGCTGACCTTCCCCGCCGACAAGGCCGCCGAGCAGATCCTCACGGGCGTGCGGCGGCGCAGGGGCCGGGTGCTGATCGCGTCGTCGGCGGTGGTGTGCGACGTGCTGGCCCGCGTGTTCCCGGCCTCGTACTTCAACCTGATCGTCCGGACGCAGGGCCGGAAGGCGCGGAAGGCGGCGTTCGGCAAGGCGACGGCCTGACCGGGGCCCGGCGGTGACCCGGGGCTCCGGCCCCGGCCGCCAGGCTCCGGCCTCGGCTCCCCGGCCGGGGCCACTCATCCCCACTTCCCGGCGAACGCCGACATCCGCTTCCGGGCCGCCGGTGCCGCTGAGCCCGGCCCTGGGCGCCCCTCCGGCTGCCGGTTCACACGTCCTGCGGTATCTCAGGGCCGGCAGGTCAGGACGCCCCCGAGGCACGTGATCGGGTAGGAGCCGTGCGCGGCGATGTGGGCGGTGACGAGGTCATGGGCTCGGGCCACGGTTTCCCTGAAGGGGACGCCGCACTGCTCGGCCCAGGCCTCGTAGGAGGCCAGGTGGGCGACGACCGGCGCCGGGTCGGTGACCTCGATGGTGCCGGGCAGCTCCCGTACGCGGATGTCGCTGAAGGCCGCTTCGAGGAAGGCGGGGGCCTTCTCCAGGGAGAAGCGGGAGCTGAGGGAGACCCGGGCGGGCCCTTCCGGGATGCCGAGGACATCCCCTGCGGCCCGCTGCCAGAGCTGGTCCATCTCCCGCTTGTCGGTGTCGCTGTTGGTCGAGGCGACGAGTACGCCCCCGGGCCGGAGGACTCGCGCCAGCTCTCGGACCGCCGCCGGTATGTCGGCGACGTGGTAGAGCATGTGCAGGGCCAGTGCCGCGTCGGCCGTGCCATCGCCGAAGGGCAGCGCATGGGCGTCGCCCACCAGAACGGGCTTCGCGACGTTGGCGAGGATGCCCGCCGAGATGTCCATCCCCACCATGAGCAGGTCCGGGCGGTCCTGGCGCAGCCGTCCGAGGAACATGCCGTTGCCACACCCGATGTCGAGCACGGTTCCGGTCGTACCCGCCAGCTCCTCCGCGACGATGCCCGGCATGTCGTACCGGGGCCGCTGCCACCGGTAGAGGGACTGCCGGGCGGCCAGGTGGCGGCCGTCCGCATAGGCGCTGTGCGCGAGGAGCTTCCGGTCGGCTACGGCCGCATCCTGCTGCTCGGTGTTGCTCGTCATGTGGCGGGCTCCGGTGAGTTGGCGAGGGTGGGACGGGCGCAGGCTGCCCTGACGTCGTCGCGAAGGCTCAGCACCAGCGGCGAATGCTCGTAAGCCGGTTCGGCGAGGCGGGCGCTCAGCGTCCGGAGCCGCTTGGAGATGCTGGCGGTACGGCGGCCGGGTTCGACGTCGAGCACGGGGGTCAGGGCGTCCGAGACGCCGTCGATGTCGCCGTTGACCAAGTGCGCGGTGGCGAGGTCGAGGCGGGCGGCTTGGAGATCGCCGAACGAGCGGTCCTGACGCGGAGCGGACTCGTACATGGCGATGGCGCGGGAGGAGGCGTCGAGGGCCCGGTGCACCTGTGCCCGACCGCCTGTTGTCAGCAGGGCGGTCCCGGCGTAGGCCCACTGCTTGGCTTCGGGGAAGGTGAAGACCCCAGGCAGGTCGGAGGTCGCGGCGCAGGCGTTCCGCGCTTCCTTCGCGGTCTCCACCGCCCGTAGCGCTCGGGTGCCGTCTCCCAGGGCCGCCGCGGCGCGGGCTTCGAGACTCAGCAGGCGTGCCGCGATGGTGCCGCCGTCGGCGTATGGCAGGCCGGCCGTCGCAAGGTCCGCGGCCTGGGCGTAGTCCTGCCGCCAGTAGGCGATGAGCGACTGCACGGACTTGGTCCAGGCGCGGAGTCCGTTGTCGCCCGCTGACTCGGCGCACCTCCAGACCGTACGGGAGTGGGTCGCAGCCGCCGCGTACCGGCCGCAGTCGAGGGCCACGTGGGTCGCAAGACCGCACAGACGACCGGCCGCCAGGTACAGGTGAGCGGTCTGGTACGGGTACTGGCGTCCCCGGAGCAGGGCGAACACCGTGCGCCGTAGGCGGCTGATGTCCTGGAAGACCTCGGACACGGGTGTCCAGACGTAGTCCGTCGCGAGTCTGACGATGTCGGCGTCGATCTGTTCCAGGAGGGTGTCGTCTACGTTGGAGGCGCTGGCGAAGTGAAGAAAGAGGGCGGATTCGTCCGCGTCCCTCGCGACCGCTGCCCCGACCATGCGGGTGTTCGAAGTCGGTGTCGGAGGTAGGGCGGCAGGTGCCGGACTGGGCTTGGGTGCCGTCAATGGCGCTCGAAGTTCCGGTGGCTCCGCCAGCAGCGCGGCCAGTTGGTCAACGGAGACGCGAAGCACCCTGGCGACTTTGGGGCGCATCCAGGGCTGCGGCGTACCTCTGCCGGCCTCCCAGCGGCCTACGGTCGTACGGTCGACCTCAAGGGCCTCGGCCAGCGACTCCTGTGTGTGGCCGACGGCCTTCCGCCGCTGGACGAACAGGTCCCTCCTGGGTGCCATAGCCCTCCTCCCAGCCCTCTCGTATCTCTTCGAGTGGGCAACGCGCCAGGTGCTTGCCCAGGTTTGCGGCACAAGTGCCGCATCGCCGCATCCATTCTTCTCTGGTTCACGGGCGGCCGGAGGCGGTTCGGTGAGACCGGTCGGCAGGTGACGGGCCCGTGCACCCGTACGGCCGCGACCCGGGCGGGCTCGTCGCCATCGCCTCTGGTGGCCGTCCGGCGCTTCTGGCCTCGGGGGCTGAGGGGCGTCCTGCGGGCAGTCCCCGACCAGCCGGGCCGAAGTCCCCGCCCTCGCCCACCCCTCGAACACGGGACGCCTCACCTGGTGACAATGAAAACGATTATCGTTAGTGTGTGGCTCGGTCACGACAGGCACGCGGCCCCCGTCCTCTTGCGGGGTGCCGCGTGCCGTCATGCCGCCTGCCCGGGGACGGGACCCCGGGACGCACCCCGGTTCCGGGACGACCGGGAGCACCGGGGCGAGGCGCCGTCCGTGGGAGAGGGGAAGCCGTGGCTCATCTGCTGGTGGTCGAGAGCTGGGTCGGGTCGATGAGCCGGCTGCTGCCACGGGCGATCCGCGAAGGGGGCCACGAGTTCACGTTCCTCACCCGGGACCTGCACCACTACCTGCGCTCCGCCCCCGAGGGCACCGCGCACCCGCTGCTCGCCGCCCGCCACGTGCTGACCGCCGACACCAACGACCCCGACGCGCTGACGGAGTTCGCGGCGGCCGCGCACGGCGTGCTCGGGTTCGACGGGGTGCTGACCTCCTGCGACTACTACCTGCCCGCCGCCGCCCGCGTCGCCGCGCGGCTCGGCCTGCCCGGCCCGGCCGCCGAGGCGGTGGCGAACGCCTGCCGCAAGGACGCCACCCGCCGCCTGCTGCGCGAGGCGGGCGTGCCGGGGCCGCGGTTCGCCGTGTGCGCGGACTGGGCCGAAACGGCCGCCGCCGCGCGGGAGATCGGGTACCCGGTGGTGGTCAAGCCGGTGGACCTGTGCGCGGGGATGTACGTGCGGCGGGTGGACGACGAGGAGCAGCTGGCCGCCGCCCACCGGGCCATCGGCGACTTCCCCGTCAACGCGCGCGGGCAGCGCCGCGCGCCCGAGGTGCTGGTCGAGGAGCTGCTGGACGGGCCCGAGGTCAGCGTCGAGACCGTGTCGTACGACGGCACCGCGCACGTCGTCGGTGTGACGGACAAGAGCGTCGGCGCGGCCCCGGCGTTCGTGGAGACCGGGCACATGTTCCCCGCGGCCCTCGCGGCCGGGGACGGCGAGGCCGCCGCCGACACCGCGCTGCGCGCCCTGAAGGCCCTCGGCCTGGACCAGGTCGTCGCGCACACCGAGATCAAGCTGACCGCGAGCGGCCCGCGCGTGGTGGAGGTCAACCCGCGCCCGGCCGGCAACCGCATCACCGAGCTGATCCGGCATGTCACCGGCGTCGACGTCGCCGCCGCCTTCGTGGACGTGGCCCTGGGGCGCACGCCCGACCTGCGGACGCGGCCCACCGGGCTGCGCAGCGCGGCCATCGGGTTCCTGGTGCCGCGCGAGGCGGGTGTGCTGGAGGGCGTGGACGGCGCCGAGCGCGTACGCGCCGCCGACGGGCTGCTGGAACTCCAGCTCGCCGAGCCGGGCACCGCCGTGAAGGCCGCGCGCAGCAACAACGAGTACCTGGGCCACGTCATGGCCGCCGACGCCGAAGGGCTCGGCGCGCGCGGACGCGTGGAAACGCTGATATCCGCGCTGTGTCCCCGGGTGGTGGTCCGGTGAGCCTCGCCGCCTCCCGCCGCGCCGCCGCGCCCGGCGGCCCGTACGGCCCGTACGGCGACTCGTCCGGCCCGTCCGGCCCGTACGGCTCGTGCCGCTCGTACGGCGATCTCCTGGACCGGGTCCGGCGCGGCCGCCTCGGGCCCGACCCGCGCGCCCTGCGCGTGTCCGTCGCCTTCACCACCCGGCAGGCCGTCCGGCACGCCGGGCGCGCCTCCGGCTACCGCAACGAGGTGCTGAGCCTGCGGCTGGCCGAGGCCGTCGGCTCCTGCGCGGTCGAGCCGGGGCAGCTCCCGGACGGCGCGGTCGAGGACTGCGTCGGCGCGGACGTCGCCCGGCTGCTGGACCACGAGCTGCCGCCCGTGCGGGTGGCCGCCCTCGACGCGTACCTCATGCACGTCCTGCCGCACGGGCCCGCCTCCGGAGCCCTGCCCTGCCCGCTGCCCGCCGGGACCTCGCTGGAGAAGTCGCGCGCCCGCGCGCGTGCCGTCGTGGAGCTGCTGGACCTCGCGGCGGGCCGGGTGCTGGTCGTCGGCGTCGTCAACTCGCTGCTGGAGGCGCTGCGGGCGCGCGGGCTGACGTACGTGCCCTGCGACCTCAAGGGCGGCACGACGGAGTGGGGCGAGCCGGTGCGCACCGACGCCCTCGCGCACGCCGACGGCTGCGACGCGGTCCTCGCCTCCGGCATGACGCTCGGCAACGGCACGTTCGAGCCGCTGCGCGAGCACGCGCTGCGGCACGAGCTGCCGCTGGTGATGTTCGCGCAGACCGGCAGCGCGGTGCTGCCCCGGCTGATCGGCGCGGGGGTCAGCGCGGTGTGCGCCGAGCCGTACCCGTTCTTCTGGCTGGACGGCGGGCCGGGCGTCCTGTACCGCTACGGGCCCGCCGGAGGCGCCTTGTGACCACCGCCCTGCTGAAACCCTCCGGCAGCCCCGGCCTTCTCGACCTCGTCGGCCGTACGCCGCTGGCGCGCGTCACCGCCGACCTGCCCTCCCCGCACCCGGGCTTCTGGGCCAAGCTCGAAGGGCTCGGCGTCGGCGGCATGAAGGCCCGCGCGGCCGTCGCCATGCTGCTCGGCGGCCGGGAGCGCGGCGAACTGCGGCCCGGCGCGCCCGTCGTGGAGTCCACCTCCGGCACCCTCGGCATCGGCCTGGCCTTCGCCGGGCAGGCCCTCGGACACCCGGTCGTGCTGGTCGGCGACGCCGAGCTGGAGCCGTCCATGCGGCGCCTGCTGCGCGCGTACGGCGCCCGGCTCGAACTGGTCGACCGGCCCGCGCGGGAGGGCGGCTGGCAGGCCGCCCGGCTGGAGCGGCTGCGCAGGCTGCTCGCCACCCTGCCCGGCGCCTACTGGCCCGACCAGTACAACAACCCCGACAACCGCGCCGGATACGCCTCCCTCGCCGCCGAACTGGCCGCCCAGCTCGACCACCTCGACGTGCTGGTGTGCAGCGTGGGCACCGGCGGGCACAGCGCGGGCCTGGCCGGGCCGCTGCGGCGGCGCTGGCCCGGGCTGCGGCTGATCGGCGTGGACGCCACCGGCTCGGCCATCTTCGGCCAGCCCGCCAGGCCCCGGCTGATGCGCGGCCTGGGCAGCAGCATCCACCCGCGCAACGTCG
This sequence comes from Streptomyces sp. B1866, assembly GCF_031932565.1. Lineage (NCBI taxonomy): Bacteria > Bacillati > Actinomycetota > Actinomycetes > Kitasatosporales > Streptomycetaceae > Streptomyces > Streptomyces sp. B1866. The sequence continues at coordinate 13,529 of NZ_JAVSCF010000041.1, read as the reverse complement.
CCTACGACGCGTTCGACGAGGTGCACTGGGTCGGCCCGGCCGAGGCCGCCGACGCCTGCCGCCGCCTCGCGCGGGGCGCGTTCGTCAGCGGCGGGTGGAGTACGGGCGCGGTGGCGCTGGTCGCGGCGTGGGCCGCGCGCGTGCACCCGGGCGCGGTCGTGGCCACGGTCTTCCCCGACGGGCCGCACCGCTACCTCGACACGGTCTACGACGACGACTACGCCGCCGCCCACGGCCTGGACCCGGCCACCGCCGCCACCCGGCCCGTGGAGATCCCGCACCCGGGCGCCGTGGAGGCCACCGGCTGGGCGCGGTGCCGGGTGGTCGCCGACCCGCTGGCCGACGGCACGTCAGGGGGCGTGCGGTGAGGGCCGGTCAGCGCACCGTGCGGCTGCGCCTGGCCGAGCCGCTGCGCATCTCCCGCTCCACCATGGCCGCGCGCGACGCCGTCTGGCTGTCGGTCGAGCACCGGGGCGTGCGCGGCCACGGCGAGGTCGTCGCCAGCGCGTACTACGGCCTGGACGCGCCGACCATCGGCCGACTGCTCGGCGAGGCCGCCGTGGAACTGGGCCGCTTCACCGACCCGGAGACGGCCCCCGAGACGGCCCTGGAGGCGCTGCGCGCCGGGAAGCTGCCCGGCGACGGCACGCCGCCCGCCGTGACCGCCGCCGTCGAGTCCGCGCTGCTCGACCTGGTCGGCAAGCGCGCGGGCCTGCCCGTCCACCGGCTGCTGGGCGGCCTCGCGCCGCCCACCGCCGCCACCGCCCGCACCATCGGCATCACCTCGCCCGAGCGGGCGGCCGCCGAGGCCGGGCGGCTCGCGCGGGCCGGGTTCGCCCTGCTGAAGATCAAGGCCGGGACGGCCGACCCGGAGGACGACGTCACGCGCGTGACGGCGGTACGCGCCGCCGCGCCCCGCGCGCGGCTGCTGCTCGACCCGAACGGCGCGTGGACCGCGCGCCAGGCCCGCGCGCTGCTGCCGCGCTTCGCGGACCTGGGCGTGGAGGCCGTCGAACAGCCCCTCGCCCCCGGCGACCCGGAGGCGCTGGCCGCCCTCGCCGCCCGCTCGCCGTTGCCCGTCATCGCCGACGAGGACGCGGTGAGCTACGCGGACGCGCGCCGCCTGGCCGGGCGCGTGCAGGGCGTCAACGTCAAGCTCGCCAAGTGCGGCGGCGTGACGGCGGCGCTGCGGATCGCCGACCTGCTGGCGGGCAGCGGCACCGAGCTGATGCTCGGCTGCCTGACGGCCAGCACGCTGGGCCTGGCCCCGGCCGTGCACCTGGCCGACCGGGCCCGCTGGGCCGACCTGGACGGGCACCTGCTGCTCGCCCACGACCCGTGGGAGGGCATCGGCGGCCAGGACGGGACCGTACGGGCCGGACCGGACCCGGGCCTGGGCGTCCGTCCGCACGCGGGCGGCGGCGGCCGGGAGGACCGGCCGGACGGCGGCCGGGAGTCCGGCCCCGGGGACGGCGGGGAAGCCGCCCGGGGGGACGGCCGCGACGCCCGCGACGACCCCCGCCCGAACCAGGAGACTCAACCGTGAACACCCTGCGCGCGATGCGCGGCTTCCCGCTCGCGATCCGCCTCCTGCTGGTCAACCAGCTCGGCGTCAACACCGGTTTCTACCTCCTCATCCCCTACCTCGCCGTGCACCTGACCGACGACCTCGGCATGTCGGCCGCCGTCGTCGGCGTCGTGCTCGGCGTGCGCAACCTCAGCCAGCAGGGCCTGTTCCTCATCGGCGGGTCGGCCGCCGACCGGCTGGGCGCGCGGGGCGTCATCATCGCCGGGTGCGGGCTGCGGACGGTCGGCTTCGGGCTGTTCGCGCTCGGCGACGGGCTGCCGGTGCTGCTGGCCGCCTCGGTGCTCAGCGGCCTGGCGGGCGCGCTGTTCAACCCGGCCGTACGCGCGTACGTGGCCCAGGAGGCGGGCGAGCGGAAGGCGGAGGCGTTCGCCCTGTTCAACGTCTTCGCCACGGTCGGCGCGCTGGTCGGGCCGCTGCTGGGCAGCGCGCTGCTGCTGGTCGGCTTCCGGGCGTCGGCCCTGTGCGCGGCGGGCGTCTTCGCGGCGCTCACCCTGGCGCAGGTCGCCGTGCTCCCGGCGCGCCCGGTCGCGCCGTCCGGGAACAGCGTCGCCGCCGACTGGCGCGAGGCCGTCGGCAACCGCCGCTTCGTCGCCTTCGCGCTCGCCATGGTCGGCATGTTCACCATGGAGAACCAGCTGTACCTGCTGCTGCCGGACGGCGCCCGGCACGCCACCGGCTGGGACGGCGCGGCCGGGGCCGTCTTCCTCGTCGGCACCCTCGCCAACCTCGGCCTCCAACTGCGCGTCACGCGCGTGCTGGCGGCACGCGGCAGCCGGGGCGGCTGGATCAGCGCGGGCCTGGCGCTGATGGGCCTCGCGTTCGTACCGCCGATGGCGGTCGCGGGCACGGCGGCCGGGGACCAGGACCGGGGCTTCTGGGAGGCCGTGGCGTACGCGCTGCCCGTCCTGGGCGGGGCGCTGCTGCTGTACGTGGGCGTCATGGTCGCCCAGCCGTTCGTGATGGAGCTGATCCCCGACTTCGGCCGCCCGCAGCTGACCGGCACGTACTTCGGCCTGTTCTACGTCGTCTCGGGCGTGGCGGCGGCGGTCGGCAACGCGGCCGTCGGCTGGGCCATGGACGCGGGCGGCCGGGCGGGCGCGCCGTGGCTGCCGTGGGCGTGCTGCCTGGTCTTCGGGCTGGCGTCGGCGGCGGGCGTGGCGTGGCTGCACCGGCTGCGGGCGCTGCCCGCGCGGGCGGCCGCCGAGACCGGCGCGGTGGGGGTGGCGGCATGAGCGAGAACCGTGTCCGCACGCACGTCCGTCAGGCCGCCGGAAACCTCCTCACCGACCACCCGGCCCTGTACGAGGCCCGCTTCCCCGACCCCGAACGGCTCGCGGGCCGCTGGGCCGAGGACTGCCTGCGGCGGTACGGCGCCCCCGGCCCGCGCGTGCTGGACCTGGGCTGCGGCACCGGCCGCGACGCGGCGCACCTGCACGCGGCCGGGCGGGCGGTGGTGGGCGCCGACCTGTCCGAGGCGATGCTCGCCCACGCGCGCGAGCACCACCCCGGGCCCCGGTACGTACCCGCCGACCTGCGGTCGTTCTCTGTGGGCGACGGGTGCTTCGACGCGGTCGTGTGCCTGGACAGCGCGCTGCTGTACTGCCACACCAACGAGGACCTGCACGGCTGCCTGGCCGCCTGCCGCCGGGCCCTGGCCCCGGGCGGGCTGCTCGTCGCCGAGATGCGCAACGGGGCGTACTTCCTGGGCCGTACGGACCTGCTCGACGCGCCCGCGCGGGCGGCCTTCACCTGGGAGGGCGTCACCTACCGGTCGGTGACGACGCTGCGGGTGGACCGGGCCGCGCAACTGCTGCGCCGCACGCGCGTGTGGACGCTCGACGGCGACAGCTCCGGTCCCGTCGTCCAGCACTCGGCGTGGCGGCTGCTGTTCCCGCAGGAGCTGCGGGGGCTGCTGGCCGGGCACGGCTTCGAGGTGCTGGGGCTGTACGACGGGCCGGGGCCGCGCACGTCGCCGCCGTGGCGGGAGGGCGACGCGCCCGCCGCCACGGCGGACGGGGACCGGCTGCATGTGGTGGCGCGGGCGGGGGGTGCGGCGTGACGTTTCCCCTCCCCGCCCCTACCCGATCCCGGGGGCTCCGCCCCCGTCCCCCCGCTCAGGGGCTCTGCCCCTGCGACCCGGCCCGGGGCTACGCCCCTGGTCCCCGCGTGGGGTTGCGCCCCTGGCGCCGCGCGGTGCTGCGCCCGGGCCCCGGTCCAGGGGCTCCGTCCCCGGGCCCCGTGCGGGGCTGCGCCCCTGCGAGCCCGCTCGGGGCTGCGCCCCTGCCCCGGCCCAGGCCGTGCCCCGGTCCGCTCCGGCGGCGCGCCCCTGAACCTGAACCCCCGGGCGCCTGAAAACCCCCACCCCCCACGTCGTCAACCGCTCACCCGACGCAAGGACACCGCACATGCACGACCACGTCCCCAACCCTGACGCCTCCGGCACCCCCGCCGCTCCCGCCGCTCCCGGCCCCCGCTTCCCCGCCCTCCGCCGCCGCGGGTTCCTCGCCGTCACCGGTGGTCTGGCCGCCGCCGGGGCGGTCACCCTCGCCGGGTGCTCCGGCGGCTCCTCCGGCACGGTGGAGGGCGACGGCGGCAGGCCCAAGCGCGGCGGGCGGCTGCGGGCCGCGTTCGCCGGGGGCGGGGCCAGCGAGACGCTGGACCCGCACCTGGGCAACCTGTTCGCCGACGCCGCGCGCGCCAAGGCCCTGTTCGACAAGCTCGCCGACTACGGCTCCGACCTGGCCGCCCGCCCCCGCCTGGCCGCCTCCTGGGAGGCGAACAAGAAGCTCGACCGCTGGACGGTGACCCTCCGCAAGGCCGCCTTCCACGACGGCAGACCGGTGACCGCCGCCGACGTGCTCTACAGCTACCGCCGCATCGCCGACCCCGAGAAGGCGTTCCGCGCCAAGGCGTCCCTGGAGCCGATCGACCTCGCCGCCAGCCGCGCCGTGAACCCCAGGACCGTGGAGTTCGTGCTGAAGCGGCCCACCGCCGAGTTCCCGAACGTACTGGCCGCCTTCGGCGCGTACATCGTCCCCGAGGGCGCGACGGACTTCGACAGGGCGCCGGTCGGCAGCGGCCCGTTCCGCTTCGTGTCCTTCGCCCCGGGCCGCTCCACGGTCCTCAAGCGCAACGACGACTACTGGGACGGCGCGCCGCACCTGGACGGGCTGGAGTTCGTCGTCGCCAACGAGGAGTCCGCGCGGATCAACGCGCTGCTCGGCGGCCAGATCGAGTACGCCCACGAGCTGAACCCGACCACCGCCCGCGCGCACGAGAAGTCCGGCCAGGTGCGCATCGTGCGGCTGCGCAACAGCGCCATGCAGGCGTTCGCGATGAAGACCGACCGGCCGCCGTTCGACGACAAGCGGGTGCGGGAGGCGTTCTTCCTGATCGCCGACCGCCAGGAGCTGGTCGACGGCGCCCTGTCCGGGGCCGGGGTGGTCGGCAACGACCTGTTCGGCAAGGGCTACCAGTACTACGCCGACGACCTGCCGCAGCGCGCCCAGGACCTCGACCGCGCCCGCCACCTGCTCAAGCGGGCCGGGGCCGAGAAGCTGACCACCACACTCGACACCTCGGCCGTCGCCGCCGGGTTCACCGAGGCCGCCGTGATCTTCCGCGACCAGGCGGCCAAGGCCGGGGTCACCCTGAAGGTGCGCACCGGCAGCAAGGACACGTACTGGAAGGACGTCCTCGACTCCGGCACCCTGTGCTGCTACCGCTCCGGCGCCATGCCCATCGAGTCGCATATCTCCCAGCGCCTGCTCACCGACTCCACCACCAACGCCACCCACTGGCGGCACAAGGACTTCGACGCCCTCTACCAGCAGGCCCAGTCCACCGCCGACCCGGCCGCCCGCGCGGGCCTGTTCCAGCGGATGCAGCGCCGCCTGTACGCCGAGGGCGGGTTCCTGGTGTGGGGCTTCGGCGACTGGATTCTCGGTACGGCCCAGAAGGTGCGCGGCGTGGCGGCCGACGCGCCCGCCAACACCCTGGACTGGGCGCGTTTCGACACGGTGTGGCTGGCGTGACGCCACTGCGCTCCTGGCTCGCCCGGCGGCTGCTGCTCGGCGTGGGGCAGACCGCGGCCGTCGTGCTGCTGGTCTTCGCCCTCACCGAGGCGCTGCCGGGCGACGCCGCCGTCGCCGCCGCGGGCGACCAGCCCGACCCGGCGCGGATCGCCGCCATCCGGGAGGCCATGGGCCTGGACCGGCCTGCCCACGAGCGGTTCTGGGACTGGGTGTCCGGTCTGCCGCGCGGCGACTTCGGCACCTCCCTGGTGTCCGGGCGGCCCGTCAGCACGTACCTCGCCGACGGCTACGGGCCGACCCTGCTGCTCGCCGCCCTGACCGTGGCGCTGCTGGTGCCGGTCGGCGTCGGGCTCGGCGTGCTGGCCGCGCGGTACGCGGGGCGGGCGGTGGACCGGGCGGTCAGCGGGATCACCCTGGGCGTGTACGCGGTGCCGGAGTTCGCCCTCGGGGTGCTGCTGAGCACGCTGTTCGCGCTGCGCCTGGGCTGGCTGCCGCCCACCGCCGTCGGCTACGGCACCGACCTGCTCGGCCACCCGGCCGTGCTCGTGCTGCCGGTGGTGGTGCTGCTGTCCCGGCCGGTGTGCTCGCTGTCCCGCCTGGTGCGCGCGGGCATGATCGACGCGCTGGACGCGCCGTACGCGGCCCACGCGCGCCGCTGCGGCCTGTCCGGCCGCCGCGTACGGTACGCGCACGCCCTGCCGAACGCGCTCGCGCCCGCCGCCCAGCAGCTCGCCCGCACCGTCGACTGGCTGCTGTGCGGGGTGGTGGTCGTGGAGGCGCTGTTCGTCATACCGGGCCTGGGCACGGTCCTGATCAACGCGGTCGCCGAGCGGGACGTGCCGGTGGTGCAGGGCCTGGCCGTGGTCTTCGCGCTGACCGCCGTGGTGCTCAACCTGGGCGCCGACCTGGTGGCGCGGCGGCTGGCGCCGCGCGGGGAGGTGGCCGCGTGAAAACGCCGTCCCGCGCGTGGGTACGGTTCGGACGCGGCGAGGGCGGGCAGGCCGGGCCCACCCGGACCAGCCCCGCCCAGGCCCGCCCCACCCGGGCCCGCTTCGCGCTCGGCCTGCTGATCGTCGCCGTACCGCTCGCGCTGGCCCTGCTCGGCCCGCTGTTCGCGCCAGGCCCCGGCCCGCGCGCCGCCTCCTTCACCGAGGGCGGCGGGCACTGGCTCGGCACCGACTTCGTCGGCCGGGACGTGTGGCGCCAGGTGCTGCTCGGCGGCCGCCCGGTGGTGCTCACCGCGCTCGCCGCGACGGCCCTGGCCTACCTGGTGGCCCTGCCGCTGGGCCTGGCCGCCGCGCTGACGCACCGGCCCTGGCTGGAGGAGCTGCTGATGCGGCCGCTGGACGTGCTGCTGGCCGTGCCGTCGCTGCTGACGATCCTGCTGGTGGCCGCCGTCTTCTCGCCGGACGCCACGGCGCTGGCCCTGCTGGTCGCGCTCGTCAACGTGCCCGACGCGGCACGGATCGTACGGGCCGCGGCGACCGAGGCCGCCGCCCGCCCGGCCGTGGAGGCGCTGCGCATGCAGGGCGAGAGCTGGTGGCGCGTCGCCGTCGGGTACGTCGGCAGGTCGCTGACCCGCACGCTGGCCGCCGACGCGGGCGTGCGGCTGACGGGCGTGCTGTACCTGGTGTCCACGGCGGCGTTCCTCGGCGTCGGGGTCGCGCCGGACGCCGCCGACTGGGCGGTGATGGTGGACCGCAACCGCACGGGCCTGTTCGTGCAGCCGTGGGCCGTGGTGGTGCCCGCGCTGCTGATCGTGGCCCTGACCATGGGCGCCAACCTGCTCTTCGACGCGGCACTGGAACGGAAGACGCTGGAACGGAAGACGCTGGAACGGAAACGGGGGAGTCGTACGTGAACGCGGCCGCGGAGATCGAGGACCTGCGCGTGGCGGTCGGCGGCCGGGCCCTGGTCGACGGCGTCAGCCTGCGCGCCCGGCCCGGGCGGATCACCGCGCTGGTCGGCGCGTCCGGCAGCGGCAAGACCACCACGGGTCTCGCGCTGCTCGGCGAGTACCCGCCCGGCGCGCGGGTCACCGGCCGGGTGACGGTGGCGTCCGGGCTCGTCGGGTACGTACCCCAGCACCCCGGCGCGGTCCTCAACCCCGCGCGCCGGGTGGGCGCCCTGCTGCGCGACATCGCCCGCACGCGCGTACGGCACCTGCCCCGGCCCGAGCGCCGGGCCGCCGCCCGGCAGCGGGTGGCCGAGGCCCTGGCGCTGGCCCAGCTCCCGGAGGGCGAGGCGCTGCTGGACCGCTACCCGCACCAGCTCTCGGGCGGGCAGCAGCAGCGTGTCGTGCTGGCGCAGGCCCTGCTGCTGGGCGCCGCGGTGGTGGTCGCGGACGAGCCGACGACAGGTCAGGACGCGCTGACGAAGCGGCGGGTGGCCGACCGGTTCGCGGCGGTGGCCCGGCAGGGCATCGCCGTGGTCCTGCTCAGCCACGACCTGGACGTGGTGCGGGCGGTGGCGGACGAGCTGGTGGTGCTGCGCGACGGGCGGGTGGTGGAGTCGGGCCCCGCGCAGGAGGTGTGGCGGGCGCCGCGCCACCCGTGGACGCGGGAACTCCTGGCGGAGCGGCCCGACCGGCCCGAGCCGACGGGGCAGCCGCAGCCACCCGCCCCCGGCGCCCGCCCCACTCTGGACGTACGCGCCCTGACGGCCCGCCACGGCCGTACGACCGTGCTGCGCGCCGATGCCCTGGCCCTGCGGGCGGGCGAGTGCCTGGCGGTGGTCGGCCGCTCCGGCAGCGGCAAGACCACCCTGGCCCGCTGCCTGGCCGGGCTGCACCGCGACCACGCGGGCGCGGTGCTGCTCGACGGCGACCCGCTGCCGCGCACCCTGCGGACCCGCACCCGCGCGCAGCTCGCCGCCGTGCAGTACGTGTTCCAGGACGCGCGGGCCGCCTTCGACGAGCACCGCCCGGTGCGCGACCAGGTGGCCCGTACGGCCGTACGGCTGCGCGGCGCGGCCCCGGACGCGGCCCTGGCCGAGGCGGACCGCACGCTGGCCGCGCTGGGCCTGCCCGGGGAGACGGCGGGCCGCCGCCCGGCGGGGCTGTCCGGCGGCGAACTGCAACGGGCGGCGCTCGCGCGGGCCCTGCTCGCCCGCCCGCGCGTGCTGATCTGCGACGAGGTGACCTCCGGCCTGGACACGGTCACCCGGCGCGGCATCCTGGACCTGCTGACCGCGCTGCCGCGCGACCGCCCCGACCTGTCCCTGGTGCTGATCACGCACGACCTGGACACGGCGGCGCTGGCCGACCGCGTCGCCGTACTGGACGCGGGCGAACTGGTCGAGCAGGGCCCGGCCCGGCAGGTCCTCACCGCACCCCGCCACCCGTTCACCGCCTCACTGGTGGCGGCGTCGGCGGAGCTGGCGGGCGCGGCGGGGCGGAGGTGAGCGGGGGCGGGGTCAGGCCGGGCCGGTCGGCGGGGCCGGGCGGACCCGACGCGGACTGTGGAGACCGCGCTGTTGCGCGTACGGGCACGGGGCGTTCGCCGCCGCTGTGCGCATCACGCCGCCGTCGCGGCGAGGACCAGGGCCGCACGCCAGGGAGGCCACCGGGACTGCCGCGCTCCTCGGGCGGGTGAAACCGGTGGCTGCCGGGGGGAGTTGGCGGATTGCCGCGGGTACTGTTTCGAGTGTCGAAGTCTGATCGGAGTCATCATGACAGACGGCCACGGCACGCCGCCGAAACCCGGAACGGTGGGAGCGCGGATCAGGGAACAGCGGCTGCTCCGCAACCTGTCGCTCAGGGAGCTGGGCCACCTCGCCCACTGCTCGGCCTCGATGCTGTGCGGTATCGAGAAGGGCGACCGCGCCCCGAGTGAACGGCTGATCGGGTCGGTCGCGCGGGCCTTACGGGTCAGCGTCGCCCTGCTGCGCGGGCAGCCCTACCTCAAGCAGCTCCAGCACGACCAGCTCGACGCCCTGATCGCACCACTGGGCAACACGCTCAGCTTGTGGGACGCACCGCCGGAGGCGGACGGACCGCCTCCCCGCGCGCTGCCCGCTCTGTACGAGGCGGTGATGGCCGCTCGGCGGCAGCGCGTCAACGCCGCGCTCCTGCCTCTGACCGACACGCTGCCCGGCCTGATCCGCGAGCTGGCCCACGCCGCGGAAGTCCTCACCTCCCCAGGGGACCGGGACCGAGTCCGGTGGATGCAGGCCGAGGTCGCCCATACCGCCGAGGTGGTCGCCTACCGGCTCGGATACATCGACCTGGCCCGGCTGGCCCTGACCCGTATGGAGCACGCGGCCGCACGCGGTGAGGATCCGCGCTGGGTCGCGGTGGAACGGGTGCTGCGCGGTCAGCTCGCTCTGGACGGCGGGCACGCGGACACCGGTATGCGCCTGGCCGAGCTGGCGCTGCGTGACCTTCCGGCAGGCTCGGATCCGGCGACCCGCGCGGTCGTCGGCACCCTTCACCTCAAGGCCGCGATCCTGGCGTCCGGGCGCGGGGACGGGGACGAGTCGAACGCGCGCTGGGAGGAGGCGCGGGGGATCGCGGGCGAACTCGGCGAGACCCAGAGTTTCGGGCTCGGCTTCGGACCGTTCTACGTGGGACTCGTGGGCGTTTCGTCGGCGGGGGACCGCAACGAGCACGACCTCGCGGTGGAGCGCGCGCGGGCGGTGCGGGTGCCGGAGGGGCACCCGGGGGTGGCGCACGTGGCCCACTACTGGGCCAACCGGGCACGGTCTGCCGTGTGGACCGCGGACCACACCGACGCCATGAGGTCGCTCCAGAAAGCACGGACGGCGGCGCCTCAGCAGACGCGATGTGATCCGTACGTGCACGAGGCCGTGGCGACGATGCTGCGCGCGCGGGCGCGCGCCTCGGACGAGCTGCGGGAGTACGCCCGGTGGTGCGGCGTCGGTTGACGGAGCGCTGAAGCCCCTTCACTCGGTCGAGCGGCTGGCTGAGGCCCTTGCGAGCGCCTGGAGCCCGCCGACCAGCGCGGTGCCGGTCCTGTCCGTGCCACCGGTGCGTCCGAGGATTCCGCGCCGGGCGGGGCCGCCGGGCCGGGTCTCCCTGGGAGCTGTCCGTGTGACCCAGAACACTTGCATTGATGCAAGTTTCTTCGAAGAAACTTGCATCAATGCAAGTATCCGCTTCCCGCGACCGCGCCGGGCCCGGCGCGGCTCCGAGGCCGGCGGTCCGCTCGCCGGGGATCAGACGGCCACGACGGTCACGGCGTCGTGCAGCCCCTTGAAATCGTCCGCGTTGCGGGTGAACAGCGGCAGGCCCCGGACGGAGGTGATGGCGGCGATCATCAGGCCCAGCCTGCGGGGGCGCGGATCGCGGCGGGCGGCGAGAGTCAGCGTGACGAGCGTGCCGTACCGGGCCGCCGCCGCGGCGTCGAAGGGCAGCGGGTCGAAGTCCGCGACGGCCGCGCCCAGCTTCTCCATGCGCGCGGCCCGGACGGCGGGGTCCTTGGCCATGGCGACGCCCTGGTGCAGTTCCGCCAGGGTGACGGCGGTGAGCTCGGGGAGCGCCGGAAGACCGGCGGGGTCGAGAAGGCCCAGGTCGATGTACGCGCAGGTGTCGAGCACGCCGGACCGGGGACGGTCAGCCACGGGCGCGGTCCCAGGGGTCGTCTTCGCCGGCGCGGTCCTCCGCGCCGAAGAACTCGTCGGCTTCCTGCCGCATGCGGGCGTGGTCCACGTGCGGCAGGCCGCGGTGCCGCGCCACCAGCTCCTCCGCGCTCAGCCCGCGCCTGCGGCGCAGCGGGCGCAACTCGGCCACCTCGGTGCCGTTGCGAGTGATGTGGTACGTCTCTCCGGCCTCGACGGCATCCATGACGGCAGCGGAGTTGTTGCGGAACTCGCGCTGAGTGATGATCTTCACGAAACCATTGTAGCGAGGTGTGTCCCGGTGGGCTACGAATCGGGTGTGCGCGAGCGGTCCGCGGGTCGCCGCCCCGCCCGGTTGGCGACCGCGGCAGGCTGGGGCGCTGCTTGCGACCGCACCGCAAGGCGGCCAGACTGGGACATAAGGGACGCGGTCTCCGCCGCGCCGCCCCCGGTGGAAGGGGCAGTCCCGTGGACAGCCAGCTCCGGATACAGCTCTCCGGCGAGGAGGCCGACCCCGGTCGGCTCGACGAGCTGACCTGCTACCTCCGCCAGGAGCTGCTGCGCCTCGACGTGGACGACGTCGCCCCTGTCCCCGTACCCGCGGACGAGGTGCCGCCCGGTGCGCGCGTGGTGGGGGCCGTGGAGATCGGCGCGCTCATGGTGTGCCTCGGCCAGTCCGCCACCGCGCTGCGCGACGTGATCGCGGTCGTACGCGGCTGGCTGGGCCGGTGCCGGGAGTCCCGCCCCACGCTGCGGCTGGCCATGGACGGCGACGTGCTGGAGATCTCCGAGGCCCGGCCGGACCAGGTCTCGGACGCCTTCGAGCTGTTCGTCCAGCGGCATTCCGCTGACGGTTCCGGCGAGGCCGCGCAGGCTGGTGAAGCCGCGCAGGCTGGTGAAGCCGCGCAGGCACGTTCCGAGGCGGAGTCATGGACGAGTCCCGGCACGCGCTGATCGTCGCCAACGACAACTACCAGGACGAGGGCCTGCGCAAGCTCGTCGCGCCCGCCCAGGACGCCGTCGCCCTCGCCGACGTCCTGGGCGACCCGCGCATCGGCGACTTCGACGTACAGGTGGTACGGAACGAGCCGTCGCACGTCATCTCCATGCGCGTCGACGACTTCTTCTCCGACCGCCGCCCCGGCGACACCCTGGTGGTGCACTTCTCCTGCCACGGGCTGAAGAGCGAGTCCGGCGAGCTGTACTTCGCCGCGGCCAACACCCTCCCCCGGCGGCTGGCCTCGACGGCCGTCCCCGCCAGCTTCGTACGCCGGTGCATGTCGGTCACCCGGGCCCGCAGCATCGCCCTGTTCCTGGACTGCTGCTACGGCGGCGCCTTCCCGCAGGGCGCCACCGCCCGCGCGGCCGGGGACATCAACGTCCTGGAGTCCTTCTCCGGCGAGAAGCTGGGCGGCGGGCGCGGCTGGGCCGTCATCACCGCCTCCAACGCCATGGAGTACGCCTTCGAGGGGACGAAGCTCGCCGACGACGCGGCGCCTCGCCCGTCCGTCTTCACCGGCGCCCTGGTCACCGGCCTGTCCACCGGCGACGCGGACCTGGACGAGGACGGCCGGATCTCGCTGGACGAGCTGTACGAGTACGTCTACGACCGGGTCCGCCAGGAGAACCCCGGCCAGACCCCCAGCCGCAGCGTCGACATGCAGGGCGACCTCTACCTCGCCCGCAGCTACCGGCGCCGCATCACCCCGGCGCCCGTCCCCGACGACGTACGGGCGGCGATGCACAGCGGCGACATCTACACCCGGCGCGGCGCCATCACCGAACTGCGCACCCGTATGGAGAACACCGACCTGTCCATCGCCGCCGGCGCCCGCGAGGCGCTGGAGGAGATGGCCCGCCACGACATCCACGCGGTCGCGGACGAGGCCGCCCGCGCGCTGAGCGAGGTCCGCGTCAACCCGTACCCGTCCACCCTGCGCCTGGAGCCGGTGCGCCAGCACGCGCCCTCACCGCACGGCTCCGTGCGGCTGCTCGGCCCGCCGCTGGCGCGCAGCTGCGCACCGCACCCCAAGCGGGACTGGCTGCGGGCGGTGGAGTCGTCCGACGGTCTCGACGTGTCCGTGGACACCTCAAGCGCGGGGCGGCTGAGCGGCGACATCGTGCTGAAGGGGGTCGTGGGGGAGTCGGTGGTGCGCGTGGAGGCCGAGGTGCTGCCCGCCGTGGAGCCGGAGGGGACGGCGGCGGGCCCGGCCGCTTCGGCGGCTCCCGCCGCTCCGGCGGCTCCGGCGGCTTCGGAGTCTGCGGCGGCCGGGGCGCCCGGGCCCGCTGGGAGCCCCGCCGCTCCCGGCGCCGCGCCCCCGGCCGCGCCC
>NZ_JAVSCF010000040.1:0-33360 GCF_031932565.1 Streptomyces sp. B1866 | reverse complement strand
AACGCGGCCGCCACGGCCGCGGCCGCGGCGGGCGACCAGCCCGGCGCGCCGCCCTCCGCGCCGGGGGCACCGGCCCCGGGGCCCGCGACGGGGACGGCGCCGGAGTCCTCCACCGTGCGGCTCCACCGGAGCCTGTAGCCGACGGCCCGCTGGACGAGGTAGCCGCGCACCCGCGCCACCTGGGCCGGTCCGCCGTCGAACGCGGCCGCCACGGCCGGGTCCGACTCCAGGAGGGCGTGCAGCAGGTGCGCGGTGTCGACCTGCCGGTCGGCGCCGAGCAGGGCGCGCCGGCGCGCGCCCGAGACCGCCGCGGCCAGCTTCTCGCCGAGCACCGCGCACGAGCCGTACCGGCCCGCCCGCTCCGCGCCGTGCGGGCCGGTGGGCGCGCCGCCGGCACCGGCCGACCGGCCGGCGCAGGCGGGGGTACGGGGAGGATGTCGCACGATCCCACCCCATCAGCCCGGAGCCGCCAAAGCGTCCCCAGAGCGGATCATCCACGCATCCCACGGTGGTTGCGCGCCCACCGGCCGGCTCTCCTCCTCCGGGAGGACCCGCCCCCGGCGGCCCTCGGGGAAAGCGGGGGCGGTGCGCCCCGCGCGGGGGTGCACCGCGTCGGCCCGCCGCGATCCGTGCGCCGGTCAGTCGCCGTCCTCGTCGGCCAGGATCAGGTAGAGCCTCTTACGGGCGTCGTTGATGACGGCGAGGGCCTTCTGCCGCTGCTCGGCACTGCCCGTCCGGAACACCTGCGAGAACGCCTCGATCAGGCCGGCCGCGGCCTGCCGGATCTCCCGCGCCGCCTCCCAGTCGACGCCCCGCCCGACCGCCTCCCACGGGGTGCCGGGGGCCGCCTCGGCCTCGGCGCTGCCCGCCTCGGTGAGCGAGAACAGCTTCTTGCCGCCCTCGGTCTCGCTGCTGATCAGCCCCTCGTCCTCCAGGAGCTGAAGGGTGGGGTAGACGGAGCCCGGGCTCGGCCGCCACGCGCCCCCGCTGCGCTCGCCGATCTCCTGGATCATCTCGTAGCCGTGCATGGGGCGGTCGCGCAGCAGCGCCAGGATCGAGGCGCGCACGTCCCCGCGCCGGGCCCGGCCGTGGTGCGGTCCGCCGCGCCCCCTGCCGCCGAACGGGGGCCCGCCGAAGGGCGGCCCGAACGGCCCGAAGGCGGCGCGCCGCCGCTCGAAGTCCGCCCACCCGTGGCGCTCGAAGCCGCGGTGCTCGGTGTCGTGTCGTGAGGTACGCATCATGTCGTCCTTTCGGTTTCCTTCCTTGACCTCTCGTGATAGCTCAACGATATATCGGAAGCGATCGGACGGCAAGGCCCGGATCCGAAGGAGCCGCGTGCGCGGTCGTCCGCGCCGCGTCCCGCGGACCCGTCCGTCCGCCCGCGGCTCTCCGGTTGTCAGTGGGTGGCCCTAGGGTCGTTTCCCTAGGCAGTCGACCGGAGCCGGAACCAGTGGGGGGACCACGATGCAGGTCAGGGAAACGCTGTTCGCCGATCTTGTGCAGGGGCGGGCCCAGCAGTACCAGGTGCCGCTGTACCAGCGGACGTACTCCTGGCAGGAGAAGCAGCTGACGCAGCTGTGGAGCGACGTCCTGGAGCAGGCCGAGCTGATCGGAGCGGAGCGGCAGGCGAGCCCGCACTTCCTCGGCTCGGTGGTTCTCGCCCCGTCTCCGCAGAACGAGCCGACCTTCCCCCGCTGGCTCGTCGTGGACGGCCAGCAGCGGCTGACCACGCTCAGCCTCGCGCTCGCCGCGCTCCGCGACCACGTCGCGGACACCCGGCCGGACGAGGCCGAGCGCATCAGCGAGGACTACCTGGTCAACAAGCGCATGACCGGCGACGACCACTTCCGCCTGCTGCCGACCCAGGCCGACCGGCCGCAGTTCGCCGCGCACCTGCGTGGCCCGGAGCCCGGGCCGGCCGCGGGCGGCACCGTCGCCGCGGCCTACGGCTTCTTCCGCCGCCGGTTCGCCGAGACGGAGGATCCGGCTCACCCGCGGGAGGTGTTCCGCATCGAGCGGGCCATCACCACCCGGCTCACGCTGGTGGCGGTGACCGCGGAGCGCGGGGACAACGTGCACCGCATCTTCGAGTCCCTGAACAACACCGGACGCCGGCTCAGCCAGGCCGACCTGCTGCGCAACCACGTGTTCATGCGGCTGCCCAGCCGCGGCGAGCAGGTCTACGAGACGTACTGGCTGCCGTTGCAGGACAGCCTGAGCAACGACGAGCTCGAACACCTGATGTGGCTGCATCTCGTGCTCGACGGGGACGACCGGGCCCGCCGCCAGGACCTCTCCTCCGCCCAGCAGCGGCGCTTCGAGGACGGTGAGGCGGGCGAGGCGGAGATCGAGGCGTACGTCAGGGAGCTGCACCGCCGCGGTGCCCTCCTCCGCCGGCTGCTGCACCCCGAGCAGGAGCCGGACGCGGCGGTCCGGGCCTGCCTGCACCGCCTGAACGCCTGGCAGGCGCAGGTCACCCACCCCGCGCTGATGCTCCTGCTCGAACGGCGCGAGCGCGGGGAGCTCGACTCCTCCGACACCGCCCGCGCCCTGTCGTACATCGAGAGCTTCCTGGTGCGCCGGATGATCTGCCGGGTGCCGACGAACAGCCTCGACGGGATCTTCCGTGCCGTGCCCGGACAGCTCCCGCTCGGCGTGCCCGTCGCCGACGGCCTGCACCGGCTCCTGTCCGCCGACGGCCGCTTCTGGCCCGCCGACGACGAGCTGCGCGAGAAGGTCCGCACGGGGCCCTTCTACCAGTACGGGCGCTGGCACCAGCGCAAGATGGTGCTGCAGCGGCTGGAGGAGAGCTACGGGCACCCCGAGCCGGTGGACTTCGCCACCGCGCGGCTCACCATCGAGCACGTCATGCCGCAGTCGCCCGGCGAGGAGTGGATCCGGACGCTGGCCGAGGACGCGGCCGACGGGGAGAGCGCGGAGGACCTGCACGCCCGGCTGCGGCACACCCTGGGGAACCTGACGCTCACCGCGGTCAACGCGGAGCTGTCCAACCACCCCTTCGAGCGCAAGCAGGACCTGCTGCGGGGCAGCCATCTGGAGATGAACCGGCGCATCGCCGCCACCGGCCGCTGGGGCGCTGAGGAGATCCTGGCCCGCGCCGACGACCTGGCCGACCGGGCGGTCGCGCTGTGGCCGGCCCCGCTGCCCGGCGCCGGCCGCGTGGAGCGCGGCCGTGACTGGCGGCTGGCCCACGAGGTGCTCGCGGCGCTCCCGCACGGGACGTGGACGTCCTACGGCGACCTGGCCGCGTTCCTCGGATCCGGCGCCCAGGCCGTGGGCACGCATCTGGCCAGCACGCCGAGAGTGGCCAACGCCTACCGGGTGCTCACCGCCGAGGGACGGATCTCCGACGGCTTCCGCTGGGCGGACCAGGACTCCGGAGGCGACGTCCGCGCCCGGCTGGCCGCCGACGGGGTCCGCTTCACGGTCGCCGGCTCGGCCGATCCGGCGCAGCGCCTCACCGCCGACGACCTCGCCCTGCTGGCCGCGAGGGCCGACGACGGCCAGGCGGACGGCGAGGAGGCCGCACAGGGCACCGTGGCCGGCGGCCGGGGCGAGGAGACGCGCGCCGACCGGTTCCTGCGCCAGCTCGCCGCGGACGACTCCGCCGGGACGGTGGCGGCGGTGCGCGCGCTCCTGTCCCGCTGGGAGGCGCTCGGCGGCTGGATCGGGTACGGGGCGGGACACGTCACCACCAGCGCTTTCCTCATGCTCGGCGAGGCGGGCGCGCCGGGCCGCGGCATCTGGCCGCTGACGCTCTACCCGGGCACCGGGCGCGGCGGCACCGCGGAGGTGGTCTTCCAGCACCTCGCCGCGCGGGAGCCGTTCACCGACCGCCCCCTGCGCGCCGAGCTCCTGCGGCGCCTGAACGGGCTGGAGGGCGTCGGCATCCCGGAGGGCAAGCTGGAGCTGCGTCCCGGCTTCCGGCTGTCGCTGCTGGAGAAGGACCGCAACCACGACCTGCTCGCCGAGACCCTGGCGTGGTTCCGGGACCGGTGGGAGGGCCGGGGCGCGTCCTGAAGGCCCCGCCGCCGGACACCGGTCCACGCTCCGCCGATTGGCCGTGGCCCGCATGCCCGCGCGCCGCCTACGGTCGCGGGCATGCGGATACGAATCGTCGACGCCTTCACCGACCGCCCCTTCGCCGGCAACCCGGCCGGCGTCCTCCTCCTGGACGGGCCCGCCTTCCCGGACGACCGATGGCTGCAGCAGGTCGCCGCCGAGGTGAACCTCGCCGAGACCGCCTTCGCGCACCGCCTGCCGGCCGGCGCCGAGGCCGACTGGGCGCTGCGCTGGTTCACCCCGGCCCAGGAGGTCGACCTGTGCGGCCACGCCACGCTCGCCACCGCGCACGTCCTGCGCACCACGGGCACCGCGAGCGGCACGGTCCGCTTCGCGACCCGCAGCGGCGTGCTGGCGGCGGACGCCGACGCCTCCGGGACGATCACCCTCGACTTCCCGACCGCCCCGCTCACACCGGTCGACGTACCGCCGGACGTGGCCGTCTGGCTGGGCGCGGAGGTCCTCTCAGCCCACGACACCAGTCCGAACCTCGGCGACCTGCTCGTGGAGCTGGCCGACGAGAAAGCCGTGCGCGCCCTCACGCCCGACTTCCGGGCGCTGGCCGGGCTCAGCCACCGGGCCGTCGCCGCCACCGCGCTCGCCGCGGACCCGGCCGCCGGCTACGACTTCGTCTCGCGGGTGTTCGGCCCGGCCGTCGGCATCGACGAGGACCCGGTGACCGGCAGCGCGCACACCGCCCTCGCCCCCTTCTGGTCCGCCCGGCTCGGCCGTGACGAGCTGACCGGGCTGCAGGCGTCCGCCCGTACCGGGCTGGTCCGCACGGCGCTGCGCGGGGACCGCACGCTGCTGACCGGCACCGCCGTCACCGTCATCGACGGGGATCTGCTCACCGCGCCCTGACCGCCCGCGCGCGAAGCCGGCCCGGGCACCGTTCGCGGCGGCGGGCCGGCTACGCCGTGGGCAGCCAGTCCACCGTGCCCGCCAGCAGCGCGTACCCGACGAAGGCCACGGTGTCGATCATCGCGTGCGCCGCGACCAGCGGCCCGACCCGCCCCCAGCGGCGGTAGAGCAGCACGAAGACCACGCCCATCGCCATGTTGCCGGCGAACCCGCCGAGCCCCTGGTAGAGGTGGTACGTGCCGCGCAGCCCCGAGCTGGCCAGCAGCGCGGCCGCCGGTGTCCAGCCCAGCTGGCCGAGCCTGCGCAGCAGGTAGCCGACGACGACCACCTCCTCCAGCACCGCGTTCTGCACCGCGGAGGCGATCAGGACCGGGATCTTCCACCACACGTCCGGCAGCGATTCGGGCACCACCGTGAGGTTGCCCCCGGCGGCCCGCGCGCCGAGGTAGAGCAGCAGTCCGGTGCCGCCGATTACCGCCGCGACCGCGGCCCCCCAGCCCAGGTCGAAGCCGGGGCGGCGGCGGTCGAAGCCGGTGGCGCGCAGCCCCACCCCCTCGCGCCGCAGCAGGTGGGCCACGAGCGCGACCGGCACCAGGGCGGTGGCGATACCGAAGAGCTGCCAGGCGAGGTCCAGCCACGGCCGGCCGGGCGCCGCCGAGGTGTTCAGCCGCGCGGCCTGGTCCCGCAGCCCCCCGGGCCTGGTCACCGAGCCGACGAAGCTGATCAGCGCGGACACGGCGCTCGCGCCGAGGGACAGCGCGAGTACGAGCAGCGTCTCGTCGCGCAGGGTCCGCCGGGGCAGCCCGGGCCCGGCGGGGGCGCCCGCCGCGTCACGCGCCTGTGCCCGCACTCCTGCCTCCGTCTCCGCCGTCCCGCCGCACCGTCCGTCCGCCGCACGGGCTCGGCCGCCGACGTCCGCCGGACGTCCCGGACCCTCCGGGTCGGACAGCAGCATCCTTCCAGGAGCGGCCGTCGCCCCGGACGCCCCACCCGGGCGCCGGGCAGGCCGGGCGGCCCGCCGGCCGGACGGGCCCGGCGCGGGCGTGTGTCCGCGCGCGCGAGTGCACCTCTGTACACCCTTTCCGCACGCCAGGCGCCTCGCAGTGCGCCGGGCGGCGGAAATCCGGTCCATCGTGCTCCCACACAACCGCAAGGACAAAGCACCCCATTAAGGGGCATAACACAGGGAATTTTCGCTCCGGAGAGGTCCGGATAAGCCCTTGTCCGCAATGCGGGAGACGGCTAAGTGAAACATACCGGGAACACTTGTCGGATAAGCTGCTCACTTGAGGCAGAGAGTCACAGCCCCGACGATCCGTCCCGGCCCACCTCTGACCCGTCTTCCTTCCCGTTCCCTCCAGCGCCATCCACTCGACCCGCGCACCACTTCGCACGTGTCCCTTGAGAGAGGCGACCGACCATGCCGCTGCACGTCCCCCCGGCTCCAGCGCCTGCTCTGCGCAGTGTCCTCACAGCCCTCGGCTCCCGCGCCGTCCGCGAGACCCGCCCCTCGGCCCTCAGCTCGTTAGCCACCCCCGTCGAACCGGAACTCCCGCTGCCCGTCCACATCCTGGACGACATCGCCGGGACCGGTGGTCCGCCGCTCACGCGGCTGACCGGCTGGCGGTTCCTGGTCCGCGGCGGCGACCGCCTGGTCGCGGTCGCCGAGACCATGCTCACCGCGGACGGCTGGGCCTTCTCGCACTTCTGCGAGGGTCCGTACGTGACCTCCACCGAGCAGGCCCTGCGCCAGGCAGAGGCGCTGCCGGACGCGTACCAGCCCCGCCTGCTGTCCGTTCCCGAGCTGTACATGCTCACCCTCTGGCTGCGCCGCGACCCGGAGGCCGACCCGGCCGCCGGCGGCCTCGACCCGGATGACCTGCTGATACCGCTGGCTCCCGCGCCTCCCGGCATCGCGGCCCACCGCGAGCACCGGGCGGCGGACCTGCTGCCGGTCCTCACCCACCGGCTCACCCCCGCCCCGCTGCTCGGCTCGCCGGTCTGACGTTCCGGCACTCCAGCCACTCGCGCCCCGCGGCCCCATGGCCGCGGGGCGCACGGCTGTGCGCGCCACGCGCCTCACCCGGACGGACCAGTCCATCCGGACTATCTCGAACCACTCGAAGAGATGGTGAGGTTCCGGTAACCCGTCCGCAGGAGTGATGCGTCATGATGGGATGAGGACGGCCGCGCCGAAATCCCTGCGGAATCGCGGCCGAAACGCAACACTGTGACCCGACGACCACTGGATACGATACTGATACGGGGGGCGGCCAATGGACGCCGCATCAAGCCGCAGGACAGTCACCACAACGCAGCGAAAGAACCCTTCCATGTGCGAGCACCAGCCATCGTGCCCATCAGCGGACTCCGCCGACCGGGAAGCAGCCCACTTGGTGGCGCACTACCCGGAGCAGGGGTGGAGCCTTCTGTGCAACGGTGTCCTCCTCTTCGAAGACACCGGTGAGCTGCTGCCCGACGGGCAGGTCATCGCCCCTCGGCGGTCGCTGGGCACCGAGCACGTCGCCACCGCCGCCTAGGAAAGCCAACCCCAGGGGAGCACCGCACCCTCCCCACGGGGCCGGTCCGGCGAGCCGCCGGACCGGCCTTTTGCATAAGCAGCCGACATCTCGGATGAGAATACCGCGGCTCACATGAGAAGCGCTCACGGGGGGGCCGCGGTGGCGCGGCCCCGTCGGCGCCCGGCCACCGCCGGGTCCGGTGACCGGGCCCCGCCCGGCCGGTGGCCGGTCAGTGGTCGTAGGAGTCCACCGGCGGGCACGAGCAGACCAGGTTGCGGTCCCCGAACGCCCCGTCGATCCGCCGCACGGGCGGCCAGTACTTGTCCGCCGCCGGCACGCCCTCCGGGAAGACCGCCTCCTCCCGGGTGTACGGGTGCGGCCACGGGCCGCCCAGCGCCTGCGCCGTGTGCGGCGCGTTCCGCAGCGGATTGTCGTCCCTCGGCCACTCCCCCGAGCCGACCCGGTCGATCTCCGCGCGAATCGCGATCATCGCCGCGCAGAAGCGGTCCAGCTCGGCCAGGTCCTCGCTCTCCGTCGGCTCGATCATCAGCGTCCCGGCGACCGGGAAGGACATCGTCGGCGCGTGGAACCCGTAGTCGATCAGCCGCTTGGCCACGTCGTCCACGGTCACCCCGGTGGCCTTGGTCAGCGGCCGCAGGTCGATCACGCACTCGTGGGCGACCAGGCCGCCCGGACCGGTGTAGAGCACCGGGTAGTGCGGCTCCAGGCGCCTGGCGACGTAGTTGGCGCCGAGCACCGCGACCTGCGTGGCGCGGCGCAGCCCCTCGGCGCCCATCAGCCGGACGTACGCCCAGGAGATCGGCAGTATGCCCGCCGACCCCCAGGGCGCCGCGGAGACCGGGCCCACGCCGCCCTCCGGCCCCTTGCCGTCCACCGCCGGGTGGCCCGGCAGGTACGGGGCCAGGTGCGCGCGCACCGCGACCGGCCCGACGCCGGGGCCGCCGCCGCCGTGCGGGATGCAGAAGGTCTTGTGCAGGTTGAGGTGGGAGACGTCGCCGCCGAACCGGCCGGGCCTGGCCAGGCCCACCAGCGCGTTGAGGTTCGCGCCGTCCACGTACACCTGGCCGCCCGCGTCGTGGACGGCCGCGCAGATCTCGGCGACGTGGCTTTCGAACACGCCGTGCGTGGACGGGTAGGTGATCATCAGGACGGCCAGCTCGTCGCGGTGCCGGTCGATCTTCTCGCGCAGGTCGTCGGCGTCGACCTCGCCGTCCGCGCCGGTCTTCACCACCACGACCCGCATCCCGGCCATGACGGCGCTCGCGGCGTTCGTGCCGTGCGCGGAGGACGGGATCAGGCAGACGGTGCGCCGCTCCTCGCCGCGCGCCCGGTGGTACGCCCGGACCGCCAGCAGCCCGGCCAGCTCGCCCTGCGATCCGGCGTTCGGCTGGAGGGACACCGCGGCGTAGCCGGTGATCGCCGCGAGGTGGCTCTCCAGCTCGCGGATCAGCTCCAGGTACCCCTCCGCCTGGTCCAGCGGGGCGAACGGGTGCAGCCCGGCGAACCCCGGCCAGGTGACCGGCTCCATCTCGGCCGTCGCGTTGAGCTTCATGGTGCACGACCCGAGCGGGATCATGCCCCGGTCCAGCGCGTAGTCCCGGTCGGCCAGGCGGCGCAGGTAGCGCAGCATCGCGGTCTCCGAGCGGTGCCGGTGGAAGACCGGGTGGGTCAGGTACGCGTCGTCGCGGCGCAGCGCGGCGGGCAGCGCGTCGTCCGTCCGCGCGTCGAGCGCGTCCACGTCGGGGGCCGGCACGCCGAAGGCGGCCCACACGGCGGCGAGCTGGTCGCGGCCGGTGGTCTCGTCGCAGGCGATGCCGACGTGGTCGGCGTCGGTCAGGCGCAGGTTGACCCCGCCGGCGCGGGCCGCGGCGACCACCTCCGCGGCCCGGCCCGGCACGCGCGCGGTGAGGGTGTCGAAGTACGCGCCGTGCACCACCTCGACGCCGCCCGCGCGCAGGCCCGCGGCGAGCACGGCGGCGTAGCGGTGCGTGCGGTGCGCGATGGCGGCCAGCCCCTCGGGGCCGTGGTAGACCGCGTAGCACCCGGCCATCACGGCGAGCAGCACCTGCGCGGTGCAGATGTTGCTGGTGGCGCGCTCGCGGCGGATGTGCTGCTCGCGGGTCTGCAGGGCCAGGCGGTAGGCGGGCCGCCCGTCCGCGTCCACCGACACGCCCACGAGCCGGCCCGGCAGGCTGCGCGCGTAACCCTCCCGTACGGCCATGAAGGCGGCGTGCGGCCCGCCGAAGCCCATCGGCACGCCGAAGCGCTGGCTGCTGCCCACCGCGATGTCCGCGCCCAGCGCGCCCGGCGAGGCGAGCAGGGTCAGCGCGAGCAGGTCGGCGGCGACCGTCACCACCGCGCCCAGCTCGTGGGCGCGCTCCACCACCGGCCGCGGGTCGCGCACCGCGCCGGACGCGCCGGGGTACTGCACCAGCACGCCGAACAGGCCGCGTCCGGCCACCTCCTCGGGGATGCCGCCGGCCAGGTCGGCGACGGCCACCTCGATGCCGACGGGCTCGGCCCGGGTGCGCAGCACCGCGATGGTCTGCGGCAGGCAGTCGGCGTCCACGAGGAAGACGCCCGGTTCGCCGTCCGGCGACTTCACCGCGCGCCGGGACAGGGCCATGGCCTCGGCCGCCGCCGTGCCCTCGTCCAGCAGCGAGGCCCCGGCGGTGGGCAGGCCGGTCAGGTCGGCGACGACGGTCTGGAAGTTCAGCAGGGCCTCCAGCCGGCCCTGGGAGATCTCCGGCTGGTAGGGCGTGTACGCGGTGTACCAGGCCGGGTTCTCCAGCACGTTGCGCTGGATCACCGGCGGGGTGAAGGTGCCGTGGTAGCCCAGGCCGATCATCGAGGACAGGACCTCGTTGCGGGCGGCGAGGGCACGCAGCTCGGCCAGCACCCGCGCCTCGTCCAGGGCGCCGGGCAGGGCGAGCGCCCCGGCGTCGGCGATCGTCTCCGGCACGGCGGCCGCGGTCAGCTCGTCGAGCGACCCGAAGCCGACCTGGGCGAGCATCTTGGCCTGCGCCGCGGCGTCGGGCCCGATGTGGCGGCGGGCGAACGGCGTGCCGCGCTCCAGCTCGGACAGGGGAATGCGAGGGGCGGTCATGGGCGAGGGCCTCCTGGTCCGTACGACCCGGTGAGGGCACCGCGCGGCGGCGCCCCGGACGGCCTCCCCCTCTGTCATCTCGACCTGAGAGCTTCACCGGGCCGGCGTGCGCGGCCGCGGCTTGCACCGTCGGTGAGGTCGCGGCCCGGGCCGGTGGTGCGCCCCTTGAGCCCGTCCTGCTTTCCAGAGTGACCTCACCCGCGCGGTACCGGTGCCTGAGAGATTCCGGGGAGGATTTGCTCCTTCGGCGCCTCCGACAGCGTCGGCGGAGGACTCTCCCGCGTGGGGTCTGCAGCCGACAGCCAGCCTACCAGCGCGTAGCACGGCGTGGCGGGAAGGCGTAGCCCGAGTGGACGCGCGGCCGGTTGTGGCTTTTCGTAGGTAGTCGGGGACGGCCCGGGACAACCGGGGCCGCCCGGGTACGCGGGGGATGGCCGAGAGCGGGACGAGTGTGGGAGAGGCTGTGCAGACCGATATCAACCCCCGGGCCCTGATCGGGCGCAAGGCGTTCGACCGCGGCGGCGTGAAGATCGGCACCGTGGACGAGGTCTACCTCGACGACGCGACCGGCGAGCCGGAGTGGGCGGCCGTACGCACCGGCCTGTTCAGCCGGGACGTCTTCGTCCCGCTCGAACCGAGCGAGGTCGTCGGCGGCACGCTGCGCGTCCCCTACGACCGGGCGCTGATCAGGGAGGCCCCGGACCTGGGGGTCGGCCGCCACCTGTCGCCCGAGCAGGAGATGGAGCTGTACCACCACTACGGGCTGGACGCCACGCGCTGACCCGGGTCCTCACCGGCGGTCCCACCCTCTTCGGGCCGCGCGGCCGGAGGGGGCGCACCGGGCTTTGCGGACGGACCGGCCTCCCCGGCCCGGGGAACCGGCCCGGCCTCCCCGGTCCGCCCGGGCGGGCCGGCGTCCGAGGGCCGGCCGGTCCCGGCCGCCGCTCCCCCGGCCGCGGGCACAGGCCCCGCCGCAGGCACAGGTCCGGCCCCCGGCGCAGGCCCCGCCGTCTGCTCCGGGCGCGGCGGCCGGGGCCGGCCGGGCGCCCCGGCGGACGGACCGGGCCGCGCGGGAGGCCGCAGCGGCAGCGGGTCCGATGGCCGCAGCGCCGGGTCGTCCACAGCGAAGGTCCGCACCCGGCCCGGCGGCGACCCGGGCTGCTCGAACCGCACGGTCACCCGGCCCACGCCGCTGCCCTGCACCCAGCCCGGCCCGTGCTCGGCGTGCCGCACGTCGGAGCCCGGCAGCCAGCGCCGGGGCGCTCCGACGCCGCCCGCCTCGCCGGGGGACGGCCCCGGGCCCCGGTCCGGCGCCCCTGGGAGCGCCGGTCCGCCGGGCCGGGCGTCCGCTCCTCCGGCGGCCGCCGCCGCGCGGCCCGACGCGGCCTGCCCCGCCTCCTCCTCCGCGGCCGGGTCCGGCTCCCCGCCCCGGGCCGCCCGCTCGGCCTGCGCCGCCTGCGCGAAAAGGTCCTCCTGTGTGTAGTCGGCCAGCCCGCTCACGCCCACGCCCAGCAGCCGGACGCCCTCCGTGGTGTCCACCTGCTCGATCAGCCGGGCCGCGGCCTCACGCACCACGGCCGGGTCGTCGGTGGGCCCGCGCAGGGTCTCCGAGCGGGTGAGCGTCGAGAAGTCGTACCTGCGGACCTTGATCTGGACCGTGCGGCCTGAGCGGCCCGCCGCCCGCAGCCGCTCCACGCACCGGTCGGCGAGCCGGGCGATCTCCGTGTGCACCCGGACCCGGTCGGTCAGGTCGACGTCGAAGGTGTCCTCCACCGATATCGACTTCGTGTCCCGCTCGGCGACCACCGGCCGCTCGTCCCGGCCCGTGGCCATCGCGTGCACCCACGCGCCGTGCGCCTTGCCCAGCAGGCGCACCAGCTCCGCCTCCCCCGCCTGGCGGGTCTCGGCGACGGTGTGCAGCCCGGCGCGCCGCAGCGCCTCGGCCGTGGCGGGCCCCACGCCCGGCAGCGCGCGGACCGGCATCGGCGCGAGCAGGTCCAGCTCCGTGCCCGGCTCGATGACGGCCAGCCCGTCGGGCTTGGCCTGCTCGGAAGCGATCTTGGCGAGCATCTTGGACCCGGCCAGGCCCACCGAGCCGGCCAGGCCCGTGGCGGCGCGGATGTCCGCGCGCAGCCGCTCCCCCACGGCCCGGGCGGCGGCCGTCGTGGCCGGGGTGCCGCCCGCCTCCAGGTCCACGAACGCCTCGTCCAGGCTCAGCGGCTCGACCAGCGGGGACAGGGCTCCGAGCAGCCCCATGACGGCCTCGCTCACCTGGCGGTACAGCGGGAAGCGGGGGGAGAGGAAGGCCGCGTGCGGGCACAGGCGGCGGGCCTGGGCCATCGCCATGGCCGAGTGGACGCCGAAGACCCGGGCCTCGTACGACGCGGTGGCGACCACACCGCGCGGGCCGAGGCCGCCGACCACGACCGCCTTGCCGCGCAGGCTGGGCTTGGCCGCCTGCTCCGCCGCGGCGTAGAAAGCGTCCATGTCCAGATGCAGGATCGTCGGGGCGTCCCTCACACCACCGATGGTGCCGCACGCCACTGACAACGCCCCGCGCCGCCCGGGGCCGGACCCGCCCGCGCCCCGCCCGCCGGGCCGGCCCGTACGGCCGCGGCGCCGGTCTCAGCCCGCCCGGTTGCGGCGGCGCGCCAGCTCGTCGGCGGGGTTGTGCCCGATCAGCGTCTCGCCGGTGTCCACCCGCTCGCCGTGCAGCTGCGCCAGCGCGGTCTCCACGTCCCGCCACACCACGCCCACGGCGATGCCGAAGACGCCCTGGCCGCCCTGCAGGAGGTCGACCACCTCGTCGGGCGAGGTGCACTCGTAGACGGTGGCGCCGTCGCTCATCAACGTCACCTGCGCCAGGTCGTCCAGGCCCCGGGTGCGCAGGTGCTGGACGGCGGTGCGGATGTTCTGCAGGGACACGCCGGTGTCCAGCAACCGCTTGACGATCTTCAGGACGACCACGTCCCGGAAGCTGTAGAGCCGCTGGCTGCCGGAGCCGTAGGCCGGCCGCACGCTGGGCTCCACCAGGCCGGTGCGCGCCCAGTAGTCGAGCTGCCGGTAGGTGATGCCCGCAGCCGCGCACGCGGTCGGACCGCGGTAGCCGACCTGGTCGGTCCCCCCGAGGCCCTCCCCGTGCGGCGGCGTACCGGGGGCCGTGGCCCGATGCCGGGATGCCGACTCCGCCGGCACGCTCCCGCGAAGGGGATACGGACCGCCGGCCGCCGTGCCGTCGCCGCTGCTTCTCACGCCGACCTCCGTCCTTGACCTGCCTTCTCGACGGTAGGCAGTCACCCGGGGTGCGTCAACGATCGCCACACTCGGCACGCCGAGTGATAATCACCCTGAGGGTGGTTTCCCGTGATTATCCTCCGGGAAAGGCTACTCGAATGCCTCGGCGTCCGCGGGCCCGCGGCTCACTGGCTGCTGGTCCCGAAGTCCTCCGGCGAGATCTGGTCGAGGAACTCGCGGAACTTCTCCACCTCGTCCTCCTGCTCGTCCGGGATGGCGATGCCGGCGTCGTCCAGCACCCCGTCGCTGCCGTAGATCGGGGTCCCGGTGCGCAGGGCGAGCGCTATGGCGTCGGACGGCCGCGCGCTGACCTCGACGCCGCTGGCGAAGACCAGCTCCGCGTAGAAGACGCCCTCCCGCAGGTCCGTGATCCGGACCTCGGTGAGCCGCTGCCCCACCGCCTCCAGCACGTCCTTGAACAGGTCATGGGTCAGCGGGCGGGCGGGCGCCATGCCCTGCTGGGCGAAGGCGATCGCGGTCGCCTCCCCCGGTCCGATCCAGATCGGGAGGTACCGGTCGCCTCCCACTTCCCGCAGGAGCACGATCGGTTGGTTGGAGGGCATTTCCACCCGGACACCCACGACGTCGAGCTCGTTCACACAGCAACCCTAGGACGTGCCCGGCCGGTTTGGATAGTCGGGGCCCGGCGGCGTCAGCGCGGGCCCGTGCGCAGGGCCGCCTCGACCAGAGCCGCGTGCAGCCGCGCCGACAGCCCGGCCAGCTCCCGCGCGCGGGCCTCGGCATGCGCTCTGGTCTGCGGATTCCGGTGCCGCCGCAGCGGGGCGACGACCTGTTCGACCAGGCCGGCCTCGCGGTCGGCCGCGGCCTTCATCGCGCGCAGGTGCCGGGGTTCGAGGCCGAAGCGGCCAAGACCGGCCACGAGTTTCGCCACCGTGACCGCCTCCGGGGCGTACCCGCCGTCCTCGGCCGGCCCGAGCAGTCCGTACGCCTCCCACTCGGCCAGCTGCGCCTCGTCGGCGCCCGCGGCGGCCAGCAGCTCGGCCCGGCCGACGCGCCCGCCCCGGGCGGTCCCGGGGCCGCCCGGGGCGGCGCCCGCGGCCTCGGACGGCCCGCCCGGGACCTGCCGCGTCCCAGGCGCGGTGGGCGCCGCGGGCGGCCGCTCCTGGGCGTCCAGGTGCTCGCGGATGACCTTGAGCGGCAGGTAGTGGTCGCGCTGCATGCGCAGCACGCGCGCCAGCCGCTCCACGTCCCGCGGGCCGAACTTGCGGTAACCGGCCGGCGTGCGCCGGGGCTCCACCAGGCCCTCCGCCTCCAGAAAACGGATCTTGGAGACCGTGACCTCGGGGAACTCCTCCCGGAGCAGGTTCAGCACGGTGCCGATGCTCATCAGCCCGCCCCCCGTGGCGGCGGTGCCGGTGCCGGCACCGCCCGACGGTGTTCGCAGCATGGACCTTCCCTGACGGGTCGGATACGGGTCAGATGCCGAGTCCTCGCTGGCTCCCGTAGAAGACCAGCCGGTACTTGCCGATCTGCACCTCGTCGCCGCTGGCCAGGGCGGCGGCGTCGATCGGCTCCCGGTTGACGTACGTCCCGTTGAGGCTGCCGACGTCCGTGACGGTGAAGCCGCCGTCCGGGCCGCGGCGGAACTCCACGTGGCGCCGGGAGACGGTCACGTCGTCCAGGAAGATGTCGCTCTCCGGGTGCCGCCCCGCGGTGGTCAGGTCGCTGTCCAGCAGGAACCGGCTGCCGGAGTTGGGCCCCCGGCGCACCACCAGCAGCGCCGACCCGGCCGGCAGCGCGTCCACCGCCGCCTGGGCCTCCGGCGTCAGCGACGGGAGCTGGACCTGCCCGGTCGCCTCCCCGTCGTACGCCTCGATACCGGAGATGGAGATGGTGGAGGTGGTCTCCGAGGGACGCTCGGGGCTCACCCCGGCCCGCAGCGGCGCGCCGCAGTACGAGCAGAAGCGGCTCGCCCCGGCGTTCTGGTGCCCGCACCGCGGACACGCCGACAGGTCCGGCCCGCCCGGGCCGGAGCCGCCCGGCGCCTGGGAACCTATGCGTCCGGCCGGGTCGTGGCCGGCCGACGGCACGCCCTGCCCGCCCGGCGCGTCACCGCCGGGCGCGCCGACCTGGTCCCGGAACAGCGGCCGCCGCTCCTCACCCGCGCCGCCGTCCTCCGGGCGGGCGCGGTGGCGGGCGGTGGCGCCACCACCGCCCTGACGCGCGCTCTTGCCGAACAATTTCCCGAACAACTTCACGGGCGATTCCCCTTGACTGAAACAGACCCGCCCGTGGGGCAGGACACACCCTCGCACACACCGGCCCGGCCGGACGTATCCACAACGCCCGCGGCCGTCAGACAGTTTCCCTTACACACCGTTCTCGCCGTGCCCTCACCCCCCGCATCCCATGCCCTCGCCGAGGGACCTGACACCCGACCGCCTCACCGGGACGACGACCGAGCGTAGTCAGGCCGCTCCACCGATCGCAAGGCGTCCACAACGATCTTCTCCGAGCGCGTCACGGAGGCCGTGGCCTGCTCCTTCTTCAAAGACTGCACGACTCCGCCGGGGATGTTCAGCGCCGGCTCCAAGTCTCCCGGCTCGCCGATCACCTTGAACTCGTACGGCCGCGTCACTTTCCGTCCATCGATCTCCACGCCGCCGTCGGTGTCGGCGAGGTAGGTGTCGGCGACCACCCGGACGCCGTTCACCTGGATCGCCTCCGCGCCGGCCGCGCGCAGCTCCTGCACCGCGTCGAGCAGCATGTCGGCCTCGACCGAGCCCGCGGGGTCCCGGACGGTCAGCGTGATGCCCGGGCCCTCGGCCGGGACCGTCCCCGCGAGCACGCCGAGCTGGCGCTCCCGCTGAAGGGTCTGTCTGCGCGCCTCCTCGGCCTGGTCGGAGCTGTTCTCCAGTTCGGTGCGCTGGTCCTTCAGACGCTGCTTCTCATCCTCCAGACGCTGGGTGCGGTCGTCCAGCTCGTCCAGGATGCGTACCAGGTCTTCCTGCCGGGCGCCGCGCAGCACGCCGCTGTCGTTGGCCGAGCGCACCTGGATGGCGACGCCGAGGCCCAGGACGAACAGCAGCACGGCGACGGTGAGCTGCTTGCGGCCCGCGGTCGGCGGCCACAGGGCGCGCAGCAGGCGCTCGCGGCCGGTCGGGACGGCGGCCGGCCGCTCCTCCTCGGGCCCGGAGGCGGCCGCCGGCGGGCGGGCCGCTGGCTCGGCCTCGGGCAGCGGCTCGCCGCCGCGGGCGCGCGGCCGGCCGGGCGTGGCGTGCGGCGGGCCGTCGTCGGGGGCGTGGGGAGTGTTCACCGGCGTCACGCCCGGAAGAGGTGCCGGCGGATCGCGGCCGCGTTGGAGAAGATCCGGATGCCGAGCACCACCACCACACCCGTGGACAGCTGGGCGCCGACCCCGAGCTTGTCGCCGAGGAAGACGATCAGTGCGGCCACCACCACGTTGGACAGGAAGGACACGACGAAGACCTTGTCCACGAAGATGCCGTCCAGCATGGCCCGCAGGCCGCCGAAGACCGCGTCGAGCGCCGCCACGACGGCGATCGGCAGGTAGGGCTCGACCGCGGCCGGCACCACGGGGCGGACCACGAGTCCGACCACGACTCCCAGCACGAGGCCCAGTACGGCGATCACGGTGTGCCCTTCCCTGTGTCGGTACCGCCCTTCCCGGCGCCGCCCGCCCCGGCGCCGCCCGTGCCGCCGTCGCCGGAGGCCGCGCGCGCGGTGCGTACGATCAGGCTCGGCGCGGCCGGCAGCCGCACGTCGTCCTGGCTGGAGACGTGCGTACGGATCCCGTAGTCCTCGCGCAGCGCGCGCAGGTAGCGTCCGTCGGCGCTGGCCTCGAAGGCGGCGCGCAGCCGCCGCCCGTCCCCTACGGCGAGCACTGTATAGGGCGGCGCCAGAGGTTTGTTGTCGACCAGTATGGCGTCGCCGGCCGCCCGGATGGCCGACAGGGCGGTCAGCCGGCGGCCGTTGATCGCGACGGCCTCCGCGCCGGACTGCCACAGGCCGTTCACGATCCGCTGCATGTCGCGGTCGCGCACCCGGCCGGTGTCGGAGAAGCCGCCGTTGCCCCGGTCGCCGCCCGCGGCGCCGGCTCCCCTGGCGTCGTCCACCACCAGCCGCAGGCCCGGGCCGCGCACCGGGGTCGCCCCGGCGAGCAGGGCGACCAGCTCGCCGCGGTCGCCGCCGTGCTGCCGCAGCGCCTGCCGCCGCCGGGCGTCCACCGCGTCGCGCAGCGCGTCGATGTCCTTCTCCACGCCGTCGGCGTGCGCGGTCCCCGCCTCGATACGGTCGATCAGCTCGCCGCGCTCCTTGGCCAGCTTCGGCGCCGTCACGCGCGCCTGGGCCGCGCCGATCGTGACGACGACGGCCGCGAGCACCAGCCCGGCGGCGAGCCCGAGCCGGGCGCGCAGCGGCCGGGGCAGCCCCGGGCGGCCCGGTGTGCGGCGCCGGGCCGCCGCCTCCGCATAGCCGGCGTCCAGACCTCGGTCAAGGGCGCGAGGCCGCTCCGGCGCGCCCCCGCCGGGGCGCGAACGGGCAGGGGACGGCGCACGGCTCCGGTCAGGGGGCTGCTGCGGCATGCCGCACATCGTTGCACGTCGGGAGCGCCGTTCCCCAACGGCCCTGCCGGAGTAACGGATTCCGCGGCCGTGGGGCGGTGCCCCGGCGCGGCGGCGACCGCCGGTGCGGTCGGCACGCCGCGCCGGGGACCGCGGGACCGGCACGTACGGTCAGCGCCCCGCGCTGGCACCCCTTTGCGGCCCTTTGCGGTCAGCGCCCCGCGCTGTCGGCCTTTGTGGTCAGCGCCCCGCGCTGTCGGCCTCTGTGGTCAGCGCCCCGCGCTGTCCACGATGGCGGACCACTCGTCGAGCAGCGCCTGGGCCGAGGCGTCGTCCGGGCCCTCCGCCCACAGGCGGGTGAGGGCCTCGGCCGGGTCGGGCAGCACCATCACCCAGCGCCCGTCGGCCTCCACCACCCGGACGCCGTCGGTGGTGTCCACCTGCCGGTCGCCCGCCGACTCCACCACGTGCCGCATGACCAGCCCCTTGACCGCCCACGGGGTGGCCAGGTCCCGGCGCAGGACGTGGGCGCGCGGGATACGGGCGTCGATCTGGCTCAGGGTGAGCTGCGTGCGCGCCACCAGGCCGACGAGCCGGACGAACGCGGCCGTGCCGTCGAAGACGCTGCTGAACTCGGGGATGATGATGCCCCCGCGGCCGTCGCCGCCGAACACGGTGCCCTCGGCCCGCGCCACGCGCGTGAGGTCGTCGGCGGCGGTCGTCGTCCACTCCACCTGCGTGCCGTGGTAGGCCGCCACCTGCTCGGCGATCCGGGTGGTGGTCACCGGCAGCGCAACCCGCCCGCTGCGCCGCTCTGCGGCCACCAGGTCGAGCATCACCAGCAGGGCCCGGTCGTCCTCCACGATGCGGCCCTGCTCGTCGACGAGCGAGATGCGCTCGCCCACCGGGTCGAAGCGCACGCCGAAGGCCGCCCGGGCCGACGCCACGATCTCGCCGAGCCGCACCAGGCCCGAGCGGCGGGAGTCGGCGGTCTCCGTCGGCCGCGACTCGTCCAGGCCGGAATTGATGGTCAGCGCGTCGACGCCGAGCCGGCCGAGCAGGCTGGGCAGGACGAGACCCGCGCTGCCGTGCGAGGCGTCCACCACGACCTTGAGGCCCGACTCGGCGACGCCGCTGGTGTCCACCGCGCGCAGCAGGGAGCCGGTGTAGGAGTCGAAGACGCTGGACGGGAAGTTCAGGTCGCCGATCTCGCCGGGGAACGCCCGGCGGTACTCCTGCCGCGCGAAGACGCGGTCCAGCTTGCGCTGCCGGGCCGCCGACAGGTCGGCGCCGCGCTCGTCGAAGAACATGATGTCGACCGAGTCGGGGATGCCCGGCGAGGTACGGATCATGATGCCGCCCGCGCTGCCCCGTGCGGTCTGCTGGCGCGCCACCGGCAGCGGCACGTTCTCCAGGTCCCGGACGTCGATGGCACTGGTCTGCAGGGCGGAGATGACGGCGCGTTTGAGCGCCCGCGCGCCCCGCGAGTGGTCGCGCGCCGTCGTGACGGTCGAGCCCTTCTTGAGCGTCGTGGCGTACGCGCCGGCGAGCCGCACCGCGAGTTCGGGCGTGATCTCGACGTTGAGAATTCCGGACACGCCCCGGGTGCCGAAGAGGTGGGCCTGGCCGCGGGACTCCCAGATGACCGAGGTGTTGACGAACGCGCCCGCCTCGATGGTCTTGAAGGGATACACGCGGACATTGCCCTGGACGATCGACTCCTCACCGACGAGGCATTCGTCGCCGATGACCGCGCCGTCCTCGATACGGGCGGCGCGCATGACGTCCGTGTTCTTTCCGATGACGCAGCCGCGCAGATTGCTCTGCGGTCCGATGTAGACGTTGTCGTGCACGACCGCCTTGTGCAGGAAGGCGCCGCTCTTCACGACGACGTTCGAGCCGACGACGGTGTGCTCGCGAATCTCGGCGTTCGCCTCCACCTGGGCGTAGTCGCCGATGTACAGGGGGCCGCGCAGGACGGCGTCCGGGTGCACCTCCGCGCCCTCGGCCACCCAGACGCCGGGCGAGATCTCGAAGCCCTCTATGTCGACGTCGACCTTGCCTTCCAGCACGTCGGCCTGCGCCTTGACGTAGCTCTCGTGGGTGCCGACGTCCTCCCAGTAGCCCTCGGCGACATAGCCGTAGACCGGCTTGCCTTCCTTCATGAGCTGGGGGAATACGTCACCGGACCAGTCGACGGGCACATCGGGCTCGACGTAGTCGAAGACCTCGGGCTCCATCACGTAAATTCCAGTGTTAACGGTGTCGGAAAACACCTGGCCCCAGGTGGGTTTTTCGAGGAAACGTTCCACCCGGCCTTCTTCGTCGACGATGGTGATGCCGAACTCAAGAGGGTTGGGGACGCGCGTCAGACATACGGTGACCAGCGCACCCTTTTCCTTGTGAAAATTGATGAGATCGGTGAGGTCAAAATCCGTGAGGGCATCGCCGGAGATAACAAGAAAGGCGTCGTCCTTGAGGGCGTCTTCCGCGTTCTTGACGCTGCCCGCGGTGCCGAGCGGCTTTTCCTCGTTCGCATAGGTGAGCTCCATGCCGAGCTCCTCGCCGTCCCCGAAGTAGTTCTTCACCAGGGAGGCGAGGAACTGGACGGTCACCACGGTCTCGTTCAGTCCATGCCGCTTGAGCAGCCGCAGGACGTGCTCCATGATCGGCCGGTTGGCCACCGGCAGAAGCGGCTTGGGCATGCTCGAGGTCATCGGGCGAAGGCGCGTACCTTCGCCTCCGGCCATCACGACGGCCTTCATGTCGGAAGCGTCCTCCTTGGCGAGACGACGGTATTGCCGACCTCACACGTCCAGATGGCCCACGGGTTATCACGCACGGGACACCCGGCCCGCACAGGCTGCGCATCGGCGAGCTCAGTCAGCCGTGGCGTCCGCCCTGACAAGTCGGCGGACCTGCACCACGTAGAGGGTTCCTGCCCACCAGTAGAGCGTTGTACCCCATCCGGCGAAGGCCCATCCGAAAATAGCAGCGGTGGTGTGAACCAAGCCACTTCCATCACTCAGGAGGAGCAGCGGGAAGGCATACATCAGGTTGAACGTGGCCGCCTTGCCGAGGAAGTTCACCTGCGGCGGCGGATAGCCGTGCCGGCGCAGGACGCCCACCATGACCAACAGGACCAGCTCACGCAGGAGGATGACCGCGGTCAGCCAGAGCGGCAGGATCTCGCGCCAGGTCAGGCCGGCGAGTGTAGACAGAATGTAGAGACGGTCGGCGGCCGGGTCGAGGATGCGGCCCAGGCTGCTGATCTGATTCCAGCGCCGGGCGAGTTTCCCGTCGAGATAGTCGCTGACACCGCTGAGAGCCAGGAGGAGCAGGGCCCAGCCGTCGCTCTTCGGGCCACCGAACTCGGGCCGGAGGATCAGCCACAGGAAAAGCGGGACGCCGGCCAGCCGAGCCATGCTCAGGATGTTCGGGACGGTGAGGACGCGGTCGGTCTGAACGCGCGTCTCCTGGACCTCCAACCGGGGGCCTCCCTGCGGGAACGTGCCAACGATGCCCCATGACCCTACCGGTCGGGGCGGCCGGGCCCGGCGCAGGGTGGCGGGCCCGGGTTCTCGCCGGAATGCGGGCCGGGGCGGCGGTGCGGAAGGCGGGACCGGAAGACGGGAGATAAAACCGGCCCGGCCCTTTGGCATCCGGCTGACAGCACGAAGACGCGGGGACGGGAGACGGGAAGGGCGGGAAGAAGGAAGGGGCCGGAACGCGAGGAGCACCGGAAGAGGACCGGCGGGAGCCCTGCCCCGGTCGGACGTCCGGGCCGCCGCCCACACGGCACGGGAGGCGCGCCGGGCGGGGCGGGACGGGGCGCCGGGCCCGTCGGCGCGGTGGACGCGCACGCCGTTCGCTGCGACGCTTCCTGCATGCGGAGGCGGGAGCCTACCGCCCGCACACGACGGGAGGCAAGTCGTTCCGGTGCTGCGGCGGGCGGTTTACGGGGCAGAGCTCCTTAAGTTCACATGACTTACGCTTCTGCCCAGTGTGCCGCTCTTGACAGCTAGAGGCGACATGTGATGATTCTCCATTTCTGGGAGGCTGGCCATGACGACCGTCACGTCCCCGCTCGCCGGACGCGCGATCGGGCTCGCGGCAGTGCCCGACGCGGTGTTCTCCGCAGCGTTGGCGGGCCCCGGCACGGCACTCGACCCGGTGCGCGCGCCCGCGGCGGCGGTGGCCCCGGTCGACGGCGTCGTCGTCTCACTGCTGCCCCACGCCTTCGTGGTCGTCGACGCGCGGGGGCGCGGGGTGCTCACGCACCTCGGCATCGACACCGTGCGGCTTCCCGGCGGGGGCTTCGAACCGCTCGTCGCTCCGGGGGGCACCGTGCGCCGTGGAGACGCCGTCGTCCGCTGGGACCCGCGCGCCGTGGTGGCCGCGGGCAGATCGCCGGTCTGCCCGGTGGTGGCCCTGGAGGCGGCCGCGGGCTCCCTCACCGAGCTCGTCGAGGACGGCGACGCGCGGCCGGGCGACGCCCTCTTCGTGTGGACATGAGCCGGGCACCGGCCCGGTAGGGGACCACAGTGACGACATCCACCGCGGCGGCGCGCCCGCCGCATCGACCGGAGACGGGTGACATGGAGACAACGCTGCGAGGCGTCGGCGTGAGCCACGGAGTGGCGATCGGCGAGGTGCGGCACATGGGGACGGCGGTCCTCGAACCTCCCGCGAAGCAGATCCCCGAGGAGGAGGCCACGCGCGAGCAGGGCCGCGCCCGGCAGGCCGTGGAGGCCGTGGCCGCCGACCTGATCGCCCGCGGCAGCCTGGCGGGCGGCGAGGCGCAGGCCGTGCTGGAGGCCCAGGCCCTCATGGCGCAGGACCCGGAGCTGATGGCGGACGTCGAACGGCGCGTCACCGTGGGCAGCACCGCCGAGCGCGCGGTCTACGACGCCTTCGCCGCCTACCGGGCGCTGCTGGCCGGCGCCGGGGACTACCTGGCCGGGCGGGTGGCCGACCTGGACGACGTGCGCAACCGGATCGTGGCGCGGCTGCTGGGCGTGCCGATGCCCGGTGTGCCCGACAGCGACGAGCCGTACGTGCTCGTCGCCCGCGACCTCGCCCCGGCCGACACGGCGCTGCTCGATCCGGCGCTCGTCCTCGGGTTCGTCACCGAGGAGGGCGGGCCGACCAGCCACAGCGCCATTCTGGCCCGCGCCCTGGGCGTGCCGGCCGTGGTGGCGCTGCCCGGCGCCGGGGAGATCGCCGAGGGGACCGTGGTGGCGGTCGACGGCAGCACGGGGGAGATCGTCATCGACCCGGACGAGGCGACCCGCGCCGAGCTGGCGCGGGCCGCCGAGGAGCGCAAAGCGGCGCTCGCGGCCACCTCCGGGCCCGGCGCCACCTCCGACGGGCACACGGTGCCGCTGCTGGCGAACGTCGGCGGCCCGGCCGACGTGGCGGCCGCGGTCGAGGCGGGAGCCGAGGGCGTGGGCCTGTTCCGGACCGAGTTCCTGTTCCTGGACGACAGCGCCAAGGCTCCGTCGCAGGAGAAGCAGGCCGCGGCCTACCGGCAGGTGCTGGAGGCGTTCCCCGAGGGCCGGGTGGTGGTCCGGGTGCTGGACGCGGGCGCGGACAAGCCGCTGGACTTCCTCACCCCCGGGGACGAGCCGAACCCGGCGCTCGGCGTGCGGGGGCTGCGCACCCTGCTCGACCACCCGGAGGTGCTGCGCACGCAGCTCCTGGCGCTCGCCGAGGCCGCCGAGGGGCTGCCGGTGCACCTGGAGGTCATGGCGCCCATGGTGGCCGACCGGACCGACGCGCGGGCCTTCGCCGACGCCTGCCGGGAGGCGGGGCTGCGCGCGAAGTTCGGCGCGATGGTGGAGATCCCCTCGGCCGCGCTGCGGGCGCGCTCGATCCTCCAGGAGGTCGAGTTCCTGTCCCTGGGCACCAACGACCTCGCCCAGTACGCCTTCGCCGCCGACCGGCAGGTGGGCGCCGTGGCCCGCCTGCAGGACCCGTGGCAGCCGGCGCTGCTGGACCTCGTGGCCGCGTCGGCCCAGGCCGCGCGGGCCGAGGGCAAGAGCTGCGGGGTGTGCGGGGAGGCCGCCTCCGACCCGCTGCTCGCCTGCGTGCTGACCGGTCTGGGCGTCACCAGCCTGTCCATGGGCGCCGCGTCCATCCCGTACGTCCGGGCGGCCCTGGGCCGGCACACGCTCGCGCAGTGCGAGCGGGCCGCCGTGGCGGCGCGGGCGGCCGACACCGCGGACGAGGCCCGGCTGGCCGCGCGGGCGGTGCTCTCCGGCGAGTGACCCGGGGCCGGGCGCGGCCCCGGGCCGGCGCCCGGCGCGGGAGCACCGGCCCGGGCGCCCCGGGATCGCTCACTCCCCCGGTGCGGCCTCCCCTCGCGCGGTCCCTCCCGGACCCGTGCCCCGCGGTCCGGCCTCGTGCGGCGCCGCCCGGCCGTCCGGCTCCGGGACCGGCAGGCCCGGCCGGTAGACGACGCCCGGCTCGGGCGGGATGGGCTCGCCGGTGTCGGCGTCGGTGCAGTACGCCGCGAAGACCTCCGCCTCGGTGAGAGGACGCGGCCAGCCGTCGCGCAGCGACCAGCCGCGGACGGTGTCCGGGCGGCCTGCCGCGATGGTGCGCAGCACGATGCCACCGGGCCCGTCCGAGGCGATCCCGCAGGCCAGCACGGTGCACAGGACGACGGCGTCGGACTCGGCCAGCCGCAGCGCCCCGTCCGGCAGCACCTCGGCGTGCAGCACGCCGACCATCGGCGTGCCGCCCTCCGGCACGCTGCACACCACGTGGTGCGCGCCCGGGCCGGCCGCGGCCAGCAGGGCCCGAAGGGCCGCCGAGGCGCGCTCGAACGCGGCCCGGCCGGCGGCCTCCTCCCGGCCGGGGCCGCCGCCCGCCCGCGCGAGCGCGGCCGAGGCGCGCTCCCACGTGGCCCGCTGCTCCGCCGCGTCCAGCAGCCGGGGCACCAGGCGGTCCAGCGGCTGGCCCTCGTAGGCGACCGTGGCGCCCGCGGCCGCGACCTCGGCCGTGTAGCGCGTGCGGCTGGCGGGCGAGTCGGGGTCGAGGCGGGTGTCCGCGCAGAACTCCGCGAACTCGGCCGGGTCGAAGAGGGCGATGGTGGTGTGCACTCCCTGTGACGAGAGTGTCCGCAGCAGGCCCTCCATCCGCCGCAGGTAGACGCCGTGGTCGGCGAAGCGGAACGTGGCGTAGCGCCGCATGGCCGCGAAGGCGTCCTCGTCGGCCAGCAGCGCCACTGTGCTGGGAACTTCTCGGCGCAGGGCACGCCGGGCGGCGATCCGGCCGGTCTTCGGGAACCGGCCGGACCGCTTGCCTGGCGTCCTGTCGCGCCTGGTGTGCGCCATGACTCCCCCTCCTCAGGCAGGTGATCGATACTCACTCACCGTAACCGAGGGCACTGACAGTGCTCAGGTGGCGCGGCCGCGGGCCAGCTCCGCGAAGAAGTCGAGCAGGCCGGGGTCGTCCACCGAGCCGGGGTTGACGGCCCGCTCCAGCGGCACGCCCTGCATCAGGCGCTTGACCGGGACCTCGATCCGCTTGCCGGTCAGGGTGTGCGGCACGCCGGGCACCTGGAGGATCTCGTCCGGGACGTGCCGGGGGGACAGCTGCTCGCGCAGCGCCGCCCGGACGCGGCCGCGCAGGTCCTCGTCGAGGACCGCGCCCGGCGCGAGGTGCACGAACAGGGGCATCCAGTAGCCGCCGTCGGGCTGCTCCACGCCGATGACCAGGGACTCGCGGATCTCCGGGAGGCGTTCGACCACCTCGTAGATGTCGGCCGAGCCCATCCGCACGCCCTGCCGGTTGAGGGTGGAGTCGGAGCGTCCGTGGATCACCACGGTGCCGCGGGAGGTGACGGTGGTCCAGTCGCCGTGCCGCCAGACGCCCGGGAACATCGCGAAGTAGCTCTCCCGGTAGCGGCTTCCCGCCGGATCGTTCCAGAAGCGGACGGGCATGGACGGCATGGGACTGGCGACGACCAGCTCCCCGACCTCGTCCACCACGGGCCCGCCGTGCTCGTCCCACGCCTGGAGGTCGACGGCCAGGCTCGGCGCCTGGATCTCGCCGGCGTACACCGGCAGGGTGGGCACGGCGCCGGCGAAGCCGCTGCACACGTCCGTGCCGCCGCTGACGGAGGCGATCCACAGGTCCTCGGAGACCTCGTCGTGGAGCCAGCGGAAGCCGTCGGGCGGCAGCGGCGAGCCGGTGATGCCGACGCAGCGTACGCGGGAGAGGTCGAGGTCGCGGCCCGGGCGGACGCCGGCCTTGCGGCAGGCCATCACGTACCCGGCGGAGGTTCCGTAGAGGGTGGCGCCGGTGCGCTCGGCGACCCGCCACTGGGCGTCCGGGCCGGGGTGGCCGGGGCTGCCGTCGTACAGCACCACGGTGGCCCCCACCAGCAGGCCGGACACCAGGAGGTTCCACATCATCCAGCCGGTGGAGGTGTACCAGAAGAAGCGGTCGCCGGGGCCGAGGTCGTTGTGCAGGCCGAGCTGCTTGAGGTGCTCCAGGAGGATGCCGCCCTGGGACTGCACGATGGCCTTGGGCAGGCCGGTGGTGCCCGAGGAGTACAGCACCCACAGCGGATGGTCGAAGGGGACCTGCTCGAACACCGGCTCGACCGGGTCCCGGACCACCGCGTCCCAGTCCAGCGCGCCCTCGGGGGCGGGGGTGCCCAGCAGCGGGATGTGCACGACGGCGCGCAGGCCGGGCAGCTCGCGGCGCAGCTCGGCCACCGTCCCGGTGCGGTCGTGCGGCCTGCCGCCGTAGGTGTAGCCGTCGACGGCGAACAGGACGACCGGCTCGACCTGGCGGAAGCGGTCCAGGACGCCGCGGGCGCCGAAGTCCGGGGAGCAGGAGGTCCACACGCCGCCGACGGCCGCGGTGGCCAGGAGCGCGACGGCGGCCTGCGGGACGTTGGGGACGTAGCCGCTGACCCGGTCGCCCGGGCGCACCCCCAGGCGGCGCAGCTCGGCGGCGAGCGCGCCGACCTGGCCGCGCAGCTCCGCCCAGCTCACCGGCCGGAGCCCGCCCGTCTCGTCGGCGCACAGCAGGGCCGGGCCGGCCGCCCGCGCGGGATCCTCGCCGGCGCTCAGCGCGTGCTCGGCGTAGTTGAGGGCCGCGCCGGGGAACCAGCGGGCGCCGGGCATGGCCCGGTCGGCGAGCGCCGTCTCGTACGGCGCGGAGAAGCGCACCTGGAACCACTCGGCCAGCGCCTGCCAGAAGCGGCCGAGCTCGGCCACCGACCACCGGTGCAGCGCGGCGTAGTCCGCCGCCGGGCCGCCGCCGGGCGCGGGCGCGCCGTGCCGCTCGGCGGCCCAGGCGTGGAAGCGGGTGAGCCGGGCCGCCGCGACCTGCTCGGGGCCGGGCCGCCACAGGAGCGGCGGGTGGGCGGGCTGCGCTGCGGTGGTCATCGTCGGCTCCCCGGGCTGCTGGCGCGTCGCGGCGGCCGCGTATGCGCGCGCGGCGGCGGGGCGGCGGCCGGTGCGCGGCGGTGCGGCTCACAGGGACGATGTCACGCGCCACGGCGTCCGCGCCAGGGCAGGCGCCCGGCGTGGGAGCGGGGACGATGTGCTACGACTGGTGAACGTGAGGTGAACTGCCGCCCGCGCGGGGCATGATCGATGACAGGGTGAACAGCATGCAAGCGCGTGACCTG
This sequence comes from Streptomyces sp. B1866, assembly GCF_031932565.1. Classification (NCBI taxonomy): domain Bacteria; kingdom Bacillati; phylum Actinomycetota; class Actinomycetes; order Kitasatosporales; family Streptomycetaceae; genus Streptomyces; species Streptomyces sp. B1866. Next base: position 5,277 of record NZ_JAVSCF010000040.1, on the reverse strand, counting down.
GTGCGGTCGGTGAAAGCAGTCGGTTCGGTGCGGGGGCGGCTGTCGCTGCGCTCCGCGTGGCGGACGCGGCGCACGGACGCCCGCGGCCTGCCCGGCCCCGGGGCGGAGCGGGCGCGGGTGCCGGGCCCGGCGGAGGGCGCGGACCCGCAGCCGGGCGGCGGCGTGGTCCGGTTCGCGCGGTCGTCGCTGCGGGTGCGGGTGGCCGCGGGCGGCGCGGTGTTCTGCGGCTGGGACGGGGCGGCCCCCGAGCCGTCGTACGCGCTGGCCGGAGCGTGCCCGGACGCGGACGACCGGGCGGTGCTGGAGCCGGACACCGACGGCGGCTGGCGGGTGGTCTCCGAGCGGGTCACGGTGGCGGTGTCGCGGACCGGCGCGGTCGAGGTGCGCACGCCGGGCGGGGTGGTGCTGCGCCGGGACCTGCCGCCGCGCTGGTGGGAGCCGGCCGGCGGGGACGCGGGGCGGGCCGACGGGGACGCAGGGCGGGCCGGCGGCACGGCCGGGCCGCGCTGGGAGCAGCACGCGCAGGTCGCCGCCGACGCCCGGTTCTTCGGGCTCGGCGGGCGGGCCGCGGGCCCGCTGCTGCGCGACGGCGCGTACCGGCTGTGGAACACCGACCCGGGCGGCCGGTTCGGGCCGCAGGACGACCCGCTGTACCTGACCATGCCGGTGCAGCTGGTGGTCGCCGACGCCGGCACCCACCTGGTCTTCCACGACAACACCTGGGACGGCGAGGTCACCCTGCGCCAGGGCGCGGAGGGCGGCGGCTCCGGCCACGACCGGCCGGGCCGCAGCCGGATCGCCATGTCGGGCGGCGCGCTGCGCTACTGGGTGATCGTCGGCGCTCCCCCGCGCGTGCTGCGCGGCTGGACGGCCCTGACGGGCGCGCCGGCCGTGCCGCCGGCCTGGGCCCTGGGCCCGCAGCACGCCGTCTGGGGCAGCGGCGGCGAGCGGGAGGTGCGCCAGGTGCTGGCCGACTACCGCGCCCGGCACCTGCCGCTGACCGCGCTGCACCTGGACATCGGCCACTACCGCGGCCACCGGGTCTTCTCGGTCGACACCGCGCGCTTCCCCGACCTGCCCGGGCTCGCGGCGGAGCTGCGCGGGCAGGGGGTGCGGCTGGTGTCGATCATCGACGCGGCGGTGCAGGCGGAGCCGGGCGACCCGGTGTACGACAGCGGCGTGGCCGCCGACGCGTTCGTCCGCGACACGCGCGGGCAGCAGGTACGCGGCGTGGTGTGGCCGGGCGAGGCGGTCTACCCGGACTTCACCGACCCGCGCGCCCGCGCGTGGTGGGCGGGGCTGTACGCGGAGCGGCTGGAGCACGGCTTCGCCGGGGTGTGGCACGACATGAACGAGCCGGTGTCGTTCGCGCCGTTCGGCGACCCGACGCTGCCGCACTCGGCGCGGCACGCGCTGGAGGGCCGGGGCGGCGACCACCGGGAGGCGCACAACGTGTACGCGCTGGGCATGGCGCGTGCCGCCTACGAGGGCCTGCGGGCGCTGCGGCCCGACGAGCGCCCGTTCCTGTTCTCCCGCTCCGGCTGGGCGGGCCTCCAGCGGTACGGGGGCACCTGGTCGGGGGACGTGGCGACCGGCTGGCCCGGGCTGCGCGCCTCCCTGTCGCTGGCCCTCGGCCTGGGCCTGTGCGGCATTCCGTACTCGGGCCCCGACATCGGCGGTTTCACCGGCCGCCCGTCGCCGGAGCTGTACCTGCGGTGGTTCCAGCTGGCCGCCTACCTTCCGCTGTTCCGCACCCACTCGGCGACCACGGCCGGGCACCGGGAGCCGTGGGCGTTCGGCGCGGAGGTGCTCCGGCACGCCGCGGCCGCGATGCGCGAGCGGCAGCGGCTGCTGCCGTACTTCGTCACCCTGGCCCGCCTGGCCTGGCGCACCGGCGCGCCGTACGCGCGCCCGCTGTGGTGGCGGTGGCCACAGGACCGGGCGCTGCGCGACTGCGAGGACGCCTTCCTGCTCGGGGACGCGCTGCTGGTGGCGCCGGTGCTGGCGGAGGGCGCCAGGCGGCGGTCGGTGCGGCTGCCGCGCGGCCTGTGGTACGACACGGCGACCGGCCGGCCGCACCGGGGCCCGGGAAGCGTGGTGCTGGACGCGCCGCTTTCGCGGGTGCCGGTGCTCGCGCGGGCCGGCGCGGTGCTGCCGGTGGCGGGCGAGGACGGCGGGGTGGAGCTGGAGGTGTGGGCGCCGGCACCGGGCCGCACCGGCGGCGGGGTTCTGGTGGAGGACCCGGGCGACGGGTGGGCGAAGGCCCGGGTGAGCCGGTTCACGGTCCGCACGCGCGAGGACGGGGTGGCGGTGGAGCGGGAGGGCGCGGCGGAGGTCGGCTTCCCGGTGCGGGTGCGCGGCGACTGGGCGGCCGCCCCGTCGCGCCGCCGGCGCTGACGGTCGGCGGTCGGCGGTCGGCGGTCGGCGGTCGGCGGTCGGCGGTCGGCGGTCGGCGGTCGGCGGTCGGCGGTCGGCGGTCGGCGGTCGGCGGTCGGCGGTCGGCGGCGGCCCGTCTTGGCCGGGGCCGCCGCGGCTGGTATGGGGTGGGGGCATGACACGCCTTCGCGCCGCCGCCCGGGCCGCCCTGGCCCTGCTGGCCGCGGCCCTGCCCGCTCTGGCCTGCGCGCCCCCGGCCGCGGCGGCCCCGCGGCCGCACGCGCCCGCGCAGTTCACAGCCCTGGACGACGTCGACCCGACGATCCTTCAGGAGATGCGCTACGCCACGCCGCACACCTTCACCGGCCGCCGCGTGGACGGCTACCGCCGCCCGGTCTGCCTGCTGACCCGCCCGGCCGCCGAGGCGCTGCGCGACGCCCAGCGCGCCCTGCGACGCCGGGGCTACACCCTGAAGGTGTACGACTGCTACCGGCCGCAGCGGGCGGTGGACGACTTCGTGGCCTGGGCGCGCGACCTCGGCGACCAGCGCATGAAGGCCGAGTTCTATCCGCGGGTCGACAAGACGCGGCTGTTCCAGGACGGCTACATCGCCGAGCGGTCCGGGCACAGCCGGGGCTCCACCGTGGACCTGACGCTCGTACGGCGGCCCGCGCGGCCCACCCGCCCGTACCTGCCGGGCGAACCGCTGGTGCCCTGCTACGCGCCGCGCGCGGAGCGCTTCCCGGACAACTCCGTGGACATGGGCACGGGCTTCGACTGCTTCGACCCCCTCGCGCACACCCTGGACCCGCGCGTGCAGGGTGTGCAGCGGGCCAACCGGCTGCTGCTGAAGAGCACGCTGGAGCGGGTGGGCTTCGTCAACCTGGCCGAGGAGTGGTGGCACTACACGTACCAGCCCGAGCCGTTCCCCGGCACGTACTTCGACTTCCCCGTGGACCGCCGCTCGCTCGCCCGCCCGTGCCCGCCCGCGCGGCGCGCCCGCGCGGGGCACGCCTGACCGGGCGGACGGACGGGCCGCCGGCGCCCGCGTCCGGCCCGTATCCCGTACGGCCGCTGGCGCGGGCCGGCGCCCGGGCCCGGCGCCCGGGCTACACCCGGCCCGCGCCGACCGTCGGCATCGCGTGCTCGACGACCGAGACCAGCACCTCCTTGACCGACTCCCGCCGCCGCGCGTCGCACAGCAGGACCGGCGTGTCCGGGGCGATGTCGAGCGCCTCGCGCACCGCGCTCACCGGGTGGTGCGGGGCGCCCTCGAACCGGTTGACGGCGACGGTGAAGGGGATGCCGCGCCGCTCGAAGTAGTCCACGGCGGCGAAGCTGTCCTCAAGGCGCCGGGTGTCGACCAGCACGACCGCGCCCAGCGCGCCGCTGGCCAGCTCGTCCCACAGGAACCAGAAGCGGTCCTGCCCCGGGGTGCCGAAGAGGTACAGCACCAGGTCGTCGCGCAGGGTGATCCGGCCGAAGTCCATCGCCACCGTGGTGGTGCGCTTGGCCTCCACGCCCGCGAGGTCGTCGAAGGGCCGGCCCACCTCGCTCAGCAGTTCCTCGGTGCGCAGCGGCCTGATCTCGCTCACGGCGCCCACCAGCGTCGTCTTGCCCACTCCGAATCCGCCCGCCACCAGGATCTTCAGGGTCACCGGGGCGGCGGCGGGGAACCGGTCCGGGTCACAGTGCCCGTAGACCATCGATCACCTCGCGCAGAATCCTTTCATCCGGCAGTTCGGCCGGGGCCACGGGTCGGGTCACCCGGACCAGGGCCGCCTGCATCAGGTCGCCGATGAGCACCCGTACGACGCCGATCGGCAGGTCGAGCCCGGCCGCCAGCTCGGCGACGGACTGAGGAGCGGCACGGCTGCGTTCCAGGATGTCGATGTGCTCCGGGGACAGCGTCTGGTCAGGAACGCTCCCCGGGGCGGTGTCGGTGGCCAGCACGGCCGCGGCCAGGTCGAGTCCGCCGGCTAAGCCGCGGGTACGGCCGCGGGTCATCGCGTACGGCCGCACCACCCGTCCCGCCGCGTCGTCGAACCAGCGGACGGCGGTCTCCCCGTGTTCCCCCATCAGCCGGCGCCCTGTCAGCCGCCCGCGCGCGGCGCGGTGCCCAGGTGCACGCCCACCCGTTTCACCAGGAGCGTCATCTCGTACGCGATCTGCCCGACGTCCGAGTCGGCGCCGGCGAGCACCGCCAGGCAGCTGCCGTCGCCCGCGGCCGTGACGAACAGGAAGGCGTCGTCGAGCTCGACCACGGTCTGCCGGACGCGGCCCACGTCGAAGTGGCGGCCCACGCCCCTGGCGAGGCTGTGGAAGCCCGACGCCACCGCGGCCAGGTGCTCGGCGTCCTCGCGGGTCAGGTCGCGCGAGCCGCCGGTGGGCAGCCCGTCGCCGGACAGCACCAGCGCCTTGCGGATGCTGCCGACGCGGCCGACCAGGTCGTCCAGCAGCCAGTTGAGTTCGCCGGCCGCCTGGGCCGATATCCGGCCCGACGCGGCGTACGGAGTGGTCATCGGCTTTCCCCCTCGTGAGTCGTTCCCGGTGCGGTGCCGGCCGATCCGCCGGCACCGGTGGCGGCGCGCTCCCGCGCGCGTTGCCAGCCCCGCTGGAGTGAGGACATCGTGGCACGCGCCTGTTCGGCCTCGCGCTCGGGATCGGGATCGGCCGATGGCCGGTCCGCTTCCGCCTCCGGGACGGGGTCCTGCTTCAACTGCGGCGCCAGGCTCGCCTGGCGCATCCGCCTGGGCAGCTGGGCCCCGGCGTGCCGGGCCGGGGCGCGGCGGTCGGGGCCGGACGGGGCGTCCCGCGCGGCGGAGTCGTCGGAGCCCTCGGACCGGGCCCAGGACGGGCGCGGCGGCCGGGGCCGGGCGTGCCGGCGCCGGGGACCGCCCT